>JAEUUD010000268.1 GCA_016787625.1 Cyclobacteriaceae bacterium | reverse complement strand
TTATACTTTTTCTTTAGTTTGAATATAGTGATTTGTTTAAACATGAAATCCAATGACTCGTCTTAGTTTAGGATTATCCCTATCCGTAAATGTCTCAATATTCAAGCCCCATGCCACCAATTTGCACCATCGCCATTTGATGATGACTGGGATTCATCCATCCAAATCCTAATAAGCTGGCCTAGGATCTCAAGTCCCTCTCCGCCTTCGACGTAGAACACCAGAAAATAATAATTACCAGGCACTGACAACCCATCGACAGGTAAATGATCCAAAGCAAAATTGGAGGAAAAGGAGCAATGATGGATTTCGACAATTTCTATGTTACGCCCACCTACCATGCCCCCCATCCGCATACTCGCCATTGAAGACGACCCCATCCACGCCGAGGCGTTGATGATGGCTATTGAGAAATTGGGGTACACACTTTACTCACCATGAAAATCCTACCCACACCCAGAATCTACGACTCATTAACCTTTGAACTGGGTAAGCCCAGGACGGAAGTCCTTGAAATCCTCAGACAGAGAGCAAAGAGCGTAGCCAGTTTTGTCGATGGAGATACCGTACTCCAGATGTACAAACTTGACGGCAGCTTGTTTTTTACCAGGCTCCGTATTGCCGTCGCTGTTGAGAACACTGCCGGAGGAAATTCAAAAGCAAAGTTTGATCTGCTTACCAGGTTCCCCGCCAGCCTCAAGGTTCTCGCCGCTTTCGTAACCCTTCTATTCCTGGCCATGTTTATCGGCTTGTTGTCCATGGGAAACCTTTCTGCCGTGGAAGACAAGCCCGCCTTCTTCCTTGAATTGATCATCTGGTTTCTCAAGTTCATGCTGACGCTGCCGGTACTTGCAGTCATTACCTATATGAATGAAATGGTGAACAGGTATACAACCAGGAAATTCGTTCAGCGTCTGATGAACGATTTGTAAACTTCGCATCCAAAGTGCATTTTCACAGGATTGCCTAGTTCGGTGGTCAGTATCATGGCAGCGTTGGCGATCCTCATCTCGTGCATGGGGTTATTTGGCCTCGTGGTCATCACCACGGAACGGATGATCAAAGAGATTGGGATAAGAAAAGTGCTTGGTGCGACGGAAGTTCAGATCACTTCGCTCCTGCTTGGGAATTTCACGCGACTCATTTTGATTGCTTTTGTTCTGGCAACGCCCGTGGCTTATTATTTTCTTGATCAGTGGCTCCAAACTTTTGCTTACAGAATCGCCCTGAAGTTCCACTACTTTATTTTGAGCGGCATGGCTGCATTGCTGGTCGCCGTTGTGACCATCAGCCATCACACCCTGCGGTCAGCCCGGGCCAACCCGGTTAAAGCGCTGAAGTACGAATAGTTGGCTCCTGGGGAAACGTGGTTATCTTACCCTCAAAACTGTCACCATGAAAAAGCTTTTTCACCTGTTGATTCTCATTGGCACATCTGTGGCCGCCCAAACGAAAACCCCGCATCTGTTCATTTCTGTCGACATGGAAGGAATTGGCGGAATCGGTACAAGCGCGATGGTTTCCACAGGCAGTAAGGACTATGAAATGGGGAGAAAGCTGATGACGGCCGAGGTCAATGCCGTGGTGGCAGCAATACTGGAGGCAGGTCCGGCGCAGATCGTCGTCAACGACAGTCATGGCGACATGCAGAACCTTCTTCACACAGAACTTGATCCCCGGGTAGAATACATTCAGAGCAACATCAAGCCGCTGGGTATGGTGCAGGGACTTGATGGCACTTTTGACGGAATATTCTTTGTCGGATATCATGCCATGGCCGGTACGGAGAACGGCTTTCTCGCGCACACCGGATCCGGAAACGTGAAAGGTTTGTGGATCAACGGTGTTGAAGTCGGTGAGGCCGGACTTAATGCACACTTTGCCGGTTCGATCGGCGTGCCCGTGCTCCTGGCCAGTGGTGACAAAACATTCACCGAAGAAATCAAGAAACTTATTCCTGTACGGGTGGTTGTTACCAAGCAAGCTATCGGTGCCGCAGCTGCGAAACTCCTGCATCCTGAAACCGTAAGGAAGGAACTTCAGACACAAACCCGGGCGGCATTGAAAGACATTGGAAAAGTCAAGCCACTCTCTGTTCAGGGACCGGTCGAGTTCAGAATCAAAGTGGATAATCCAACCCGGGCGGATGTGGCGATGAGTATCCCGGGTATGAAAAGGGTGGACGGCTATACCGTTGCCTACCAGGCTGCCAATATGGAAGAAGCGTACAAGCTGATCCGGGTTGTTTACAAGTATCTTTCATGGTGAGCGGTATCCGTGTAACGCGGTAGATTTCTGCTGCTTCACCATGCAAATCCTAAACAGCACGCCGGAAGACATGGCCACCATCATGGCCCTCTACGATGCTGCTATTGAGCACCAGAAGAAAGTGTTTGACAAACACTGGCAGCCTTTTGATCCGCAAATGATCGCCACTGAGATAAGAGAAAAGCGGCAGTGGAAAATGGTCATTGATCAACAGGTGGTGTGCATCTTTGCCATCACATACAACGACCCTGCGATCTGGAAAGAAAGGGATCTTG
>JAEUUD010000267.1 GCA_016787625.1 Cyclobacteriaceae bacterium | reverse complement strand
CACCTGCTTGAGTCTGCCTTGCTCCGACCGGCTCACCAGTGCTATGGAAACTCCCTTCTTGCCTGCCCGTGCGGTGCGCCCGCTGCGATGGGTATAAAACTCCATTTCATCAGGCATGTTCATGTGGATCACGTGAGAGATATCTTCCACGTCAATGCCTCGTGCAGCGACGTCAGTAGCGACGAGAATTTGCAGCGCCCGGTTTCTGAACTTCATCATCACGCGGTCACGCTGCTGCTGGGTAAGGTCACCGTGGAGTGAGTCGGCATTGTAGCCATCCTTGATGAGCATCTCGGCGATGCGCTGGGTGTCGATGCGCGTGCGGCAGAAGATCAATCCAAAAATTTCCGGATTATAATCAAGAATGCGCTTGAGTGCTGAATACTTCTCTCTCTCCTGCACCTGTACATAGCGGTGCTCGATATTGGCGTTGCCCTTATTTTGCTCACCCACCGTCAACTCATATGGGTCAGCCATGTAGTTCTTCATGATCGCCCGCACTTCTCTGGGCATCGTGGCAGAGAACAGCCAGGTGATCTTCGTGTCCGGAGTGAACGAAAGAATCTTGTCCAGGTCTTCCTTGAAGCCCATGTTGAGCATCTCGTCTGCTTCATCAAGAACCACGTACCTGATGGTGCCCAGGCTGATGGCCTTGCGATCGATAAGGTCAATGAGGCGGCCAGGAGTCGCAACGATGATCTGAGCACCGCGCTTCACCTTGCGGATCTGTTCGCCGATGCTTGCACCGCCGTACACGGCAACGATATTGAATGATTTGAATTTCTCAGTAAATGTTTCCAGGTCACTGGTGATCTGAAGGCCAAGCTCCCTCGTGGGGGCAAGAATCAGTGCCTGGGTGTTACGGCTGGCATCATCGATCAATTCGAGGAGCGGAAGTCCGAAGGCGGCCGTCTTGCCTGTCCCCGTTTGAGCCAGTCCGACAAAGTCTTTGTCTCCCTTCAATAGGACGGGGATGGCTTTTTCCTGAATCGGGGTGGGTGTTTCAAACCCCACTAGTGTACCCGATTCCACAAGGCCCGGGGATAAGCCCAGTGATTCAAAATTGTTCATTTGCTAAGATTGGCCGCAAAGGTACGGCTAATCAGGCAGATACGTGGCCAGTATGCATTATTCAGCTACAATTCTAACTTTGCCTGCTCACCACCAAATAAACTAACGACATGCTATTCAACCGCAGAACAAATACCGTCCTTGTTATCCTCCTTGTCATCGTGTCCACCCTGCCCACCCTGGCACAGCGCGGCATCAACTGGGCCAAAGACGGCAACTCCTATTATACGGTTGAAGAAGGAAGCATCATCCAATACACCCTGCCAGCCAATACCAGAACCACGGTGGTCAGCAAGATTGATCTCACTCCAACCGATTTGTCGCCGCTCGAAGTGAAAGGGTTCACCTTCTCGGAAGACAATTCAAAACTCCTCGTCTATACCAATTCCAAGCGCGTCTGGCGTCTCGAGACTCGCGGGGACTACTGGGTTCTTGACATGGGCACAAGAAAACTCCAGCAGCTGGGCCATGGAAGGCCACAGGCATCCATGATGTTTGCCAAATTCTCTCCGGACGGAAAGCGCGTTGCTTACGTGAGTCAGCAAAATCTTTATGTTGAAGACCTGGCAACACAAAAAATCACCGCACTCACCACCGACGGCAACAGAAAGATGATCTACGGAACTTTCGACTGGGTGTATGAAGAAGAGTTCGGCTGCCGCGATGGCTTCCAATGGTCACCCGATGGCGCATCGATCGCTTTCTGGAATATCGATGCCAATTCCATCAAGGACTACTACATGATCAACCTGACAGATTCAGCGTACTCCCGAATCATTCCCGTTGAATATCCCAACATCGGCGAGCATCCTTCGTCGGCACGAATCGGTGTCATCCAGCTGGCCACCAACAAAACCACATGGATGAATATCCCCGGAGACCCTGCCAACAACTACCTGCCACGCATCGAATGGTACTCCGGAATGGAACTGTTTGTACAGCAGATGAACCGCAAACAGCAGGAGACAAAACTCTACACCTGCAACGTGTCAACAGGTGACGCCAAAGTGGTGTACACCGAAGGCACCAATTCATGGCTCGATATGTATGGATTCAACGTGTCCGGCGGCAGGTCACTGCGTCATCACCTGCTGTGGTTGAACAGCAAGAAGGAATATCTCTGGATGAGTGAGAAAGACGGATGGCGTCACCTCTACCGAAACACAAAAGACGGCACGAAAGAAACACTGATCACCAAAGGTGACTTTGATGTGATGAGCTTCCAGGCTTACGATGAAAAGACCAATGTGATCTACTTCATGGCTTCACCAACCAACGCCACACAACAATACCTCTATAAGACAAAACTCGATGGCACCGGCAAGCCTGAACGGGTGAGCCCGGCAGGTCAGGAAGGTTCGCATGACTACAGCATTTCTCCTGGCGGGAAATTCGCCCGACACACCTTTTCAAATGTGTACACGGCTCCACTGACAGAGTTCCTTGATCTGCCTAAAAACAAGCCCTTGGTTGAAGCTGAAAGCATCGCCTCCAAAATCAAGCCCGCTCCTGCTGAACGCGTTG
>JAEUUD010000266.1 GCA_016787625.1 Cyclobacteriaceae bacterium | reverse complement strand
GAGCCCGCTCCGATGTCGATGAAAATGTTCTTCAGGCTTGGCGCCTCTTCCTTGGCCGCATCACGCACATGGATCGCAGGCCAGCCAAATATTCCTTTCACTACACCCTTGTCGGTATAAATATTAACCCGCATGGAGGGAGCAATCTGATGATCTGATCCGCCATTGCGGCGAACGTAGATATAACCTTCTTCAGTGATATAGTTGACAAACCATGAGATCTCGTCTGCGTGTGCTTCAATGACTACCTTGTAGGGTGCTTTCGGATTGACAATACCCACTGCGGTTCCATACACATCCACGAGCCTGTCGTCGATGTAGGGTTTCATGTAATCCAGCCATATCTGCTGACCTGTGTGCTCAAAGCCGGTGGGTGATGAATTGTTAAGATAGTTGTAGAGAAAGGTCTTGCTTTTCTTATCCATGCGTCAGGTTATTTTCTTCTTGTCAACGGTTTCAGAGCTACAGGGGAATATTCCCATGTTTCTTCTTCGGGAGTTTAGCCACTTTATTTTCCAGCATTTTGAAAGCCCCAATCAATTTTTCCCTTGTCTGCTCAGGATAAATCACTTCATCGATATAACCCCGGTGTGCTGCCCTGTAAGGATTGGCAAACTTCCTCGTGTATTCATCTACCTTCTCATTCAACTTGGCTTCAGGGTTTGATGCTTCGCTGATTTCTTTCTTGAAGATAATTTCTGCCGCTCCTTTTGCGCCCATCACAGCAATTTCCGCCGTAGGCCACGCAAAATTGAGGTCTGCGCCAATGTGCTTCGAATTCATCACATCATAGGCGCCGCCGTATGCCTTCCGGGTAATCACGGTTACTCTGGGTACCGTAGCTTCTGAGAATGCGTATAGCAGTTTTGCGCCATTCACAATGATGCCATTCCACTCCTGATCCGTGCCTGGCAGAAATCCAGGTACATCTTCGAGCACCAGCAGGGGAATATTAAAACAGTCGCAGAAGCGAACGAACCGTGCTCCCTTGATGCTTGAGTCGATGTCGAGCACACCGGCGAGTGAAGCCGGCTGATTACCAACAATGCCTATGCTTCGACCAGCCAATCGTGCAAATCCAACAACAATGTTCTCAGCGTAATTTTTGTGCACCTCAAAGAAGGAACCACTGTCAACAACCCCCTGAATCACATCACGCATGTCATAAGGTTGATTGGGGTTAGCAGGAATGATATTGTTGAGGGCTTCGCGTTTCTCATTGCCAGGCGTGTAGGCCAACCGAGGCGCTTCCTCTTCGCAGTTCTGAGGGATGTAGCCAAACAATGTCCTCAATTGCGCAATACACTCCGCTTCATTCGCGCAAGCGAAATGCGTCACACCGCTCTTCATGCTGTGTGTTGATGCCCCGCCCAACTCTTCGGCCGTCACATTCTCATGCGTTACTGTCTTGACCACGTTAGGTCCGGTCACAAACATGAACGACGTGTTCTCCACCATGAAAATGAAATCTGTCATCGCCGGTGAATACACGGCTCCGCCGGCGCAGGGTCCCATGATGGCTGAAATCTGAGGTATCACGCCAGAAGCCAACACGTTTCTGTAAAAAATATCTGCATATCCCCCCAGCGAGACCACTCCCTCTTGAATCCTTGCACCACCGGAATCATTCAAACCGATCACAGGTGCGCCATTTTTCATGGCCAGCTCCATGATCTTCACTATTTTCTCAGCATGGGTCTCTGATAACGAGCCCCCAAAGACTGTAAAGTCTTGTGAGAACACATAGACCAGTCTTCCGTGGATGGTACCATAACCCGTTACAACACCATCGCCGAGATAGTGTTCTTTGTCAAGTCCAAAATCCTTGCTGCGATGCATGACAAATTTTCCCAGTTCCTGGAATGACCCTTCATCAAGAAGTATCTGCAGCCGCTCGCGCGCCGTCAGTTTTCCTTTGGCATGCTGTTGCTCAATGCGCTTTTCGCCTCCTCCCAAAAGGGCTTCCTTGTTCTTGCGGTCCAGCTCTCCAAACTTGTCCTGATTGACTTTCTTCTCACTCATGGTCTTGCACGGTTGATCGTCAAATATAGCACCGATATGCTAACTTGCCCAGCCCGGAAAAATTCCTACCGTGACTGGCCGAATTGCCATCCTTGATCTTGGAACGAATACTTTTCACCTGCTCCTTGCCGAGGAACGCGAGGGGCAATGGGTCGTATTTCACAAAGAGCGACAAGCCGTCAAGCTGGGTAAGGGAGGCATCAATCGCGGCCTGATACAGGATGACGCGCTGAAGAGGGCCGTTGCCTCTCTCCAGTTGTTCAAGACAACCATCGACCGGGAAGGCATCAGCCAAGTATTTGCTTTCGGCACCAGTGCCTTGCGGAGCGCAGAAAATGGAACAGCTGTGCTCGCAGATATAAGGCGACAGACGGGTATCAACGTCAGGGTCATCACGGGCGATGAAGAGGCGGAGTACATATACTATGGCGTAAGATCAGCCCTGAATATGGATTCGTCGCCCGCCCTTATTGTCGACATTGGAGGAGGGAGTGTAGAATTCATTATTGGTGATGGAGATAAGATCCACTGGAAAGTGAGTCTGGACATCGGTGCACAGAGGATGCTGGAGCAATTTCAC
>JAEUUD010000265.1 GCA_016787625.1 Cyclobacteriaceae bacterium | reverse complement strand
CTGCAGCCCTACCACGTAGGATCCGTTGAAGATCAGCTGGTTCAGGGTGAGCGTAGCCGTGCCTGCGTTCTTCAATTGAAAGAAGTTCTGCGCCGCAACGACATCACCAACCTGAATACCGGGTACGGTAGACAGATCGCCAAGGAAACCTTCTGTACCTGTGTAGGTTGTAAAAAAGCGGGGCAACTGCGGGTTGCTCACCACCGATGCACTGCCGGAAATCTGCGGCAGCCCGATGCCGATGGTCTCATTGACTTTTGCTTTTGCAATGCGTTGATCCAGGATGGCATTCTTTGAACGAACGGAATTCTTGAGGGCGTATTCAATGGCCTGTTCAAGCGTAAAAGATCCACTGGCCTGGTCCTGGCCATAGCCGAGGAAAGAAATGGAAAGCGCTACGAGCGCTGCGTAAACTTTTTTCATAGCGATTGAGAAATTAATTCAGGAGTTGTTGAGGGTTGTTGCTTATAATTTTCATACACCTTCCTGCCTTTATCGGTAAGAAGGCCATACACAAAATGTTCGAAGAGTTGCGCATTCACGTCGGCCAGATTGTACTTGTCGGCCGGAAACAGACGGTCATCAAACGTCATCTGGATCAACTCCAGCCTTGCTATGGCAAGGATGTCGGTTTTGATCTCCTGGCGGAAGAATCCTTCTTCGATCCCCTGCTTCAGGTTTCTGATAATCGACTGACCAATGTGTTCGTGCTTATGGTTGAGCCATGCTGCCCAGGCTTTCGGATGATATTTCTGAAGATCAAACAACAATGACGGGTTGATCTTCTGAAGATCCTTCTTGATGCAGATGGAAATCTTCACCAATTCATCAATGGCATTGACTGCTGAATTGCGAAAGTCCGCATACTGCGCCTGGTCACCCCGGAGGTGAAACTCTGAGACCATGGTGACGATCTCATCCTTGTCGGCGAAGTACTGGTAGAGGGTTTTCTTCGATACAGACAGGTGCCTTGCCACATCATCCATGGAAACGCTCCTGATGCCGTACTTCATGAATAACTCATGGGCACCCCTTAAAATCCGCTCCTTTGTGTCTTTTTCGTCCATAATGGGGGCAAAACTATGGAAACTTATTAGATAACCAAAGTTTCCACAGTTTCCTTCAACGCCTGATGCTGAATTAGGTTGGGTTTTTCTGAAAAATTTATTGTGAATTCTCGGCCTACACCGTGGCGGGGCCTGAGGGTGGTGTTTCATGCTTAGGCATACACCACTTTGTCTTCATTTTGGCCTTGAACTGCTCCCGCTCTTCCGGGCTCATGGATTCCCAGCGGGCTGCCCACATCCTGCCTTGTCCACGGTGCCGTCTCCAATGTCCACGGCCACCACCAAGAGGCCACAAGATTATTTTTGTCAACACCAGGAGGCCAAGCATCTGCCAGTAGGTGATGACCGGTCCGCCAAAAAGTGTGGGGACAAGCTCATTCCACAACCACTGGGTGGCATAAACAAAAGCAGCCATGGCGAGGATAACAACTGCACCCACGAGGATGCCAATGGCCGTAAACTTCATTACTTTTTCCAATTTCATATCGTTTGCACTGATGTGCGTTTTTTCATTTTTCTCCTATTACGTCGTCGTAGAACTTCTGCAGGCGTCTCCTCAATGCTAGAATCGCATATCGCTTCCGCGAAAGCAGTGTATTGATGGAAACGCCAGTCCTTTCTGCAATCTCCCTAAAGCTCTGTTCTTCAATTTCATTCTGAATAAAGATCTCCCGCTGCTCTGCTGGAAGCTCATCCAGTGCATGCGTGATTTCATCCCAGATAGCATCCCTCAGCAGCGTCCCTTCCGGCGTATTGTCGAGGTCGGGAAGAATCTCTTGCAAGGTGAGCGGTGCATCATCGTTGGCATTGGTACTGCCGTCGAGGGGTGATTTCTTTGGTCTGGCCGCATCGCGACGATAACCATCGATGATCTTGTTCCTTGCCACGCTATACAGCCATGATGTCACCCGGTCAAGCGACCCAATGGTTTCGAAACCAGCTACAAACTGGTAGAATACGTCCTGGAGAATATCTTCAGCTTCTTCTGCAGAGCCTACCCTGCTGCGTATAAAATTGAGCAGTCGGCCACGTTCCTTACGAAATGTCTGCTGTTTGATCTCCTCCATGAGGGCTAAATCGATGGCCACGGCTCGCCGCATGGGCTTAGAGACGGGACCAGGGTGATTTTATTTTAGTAATGAAACTCAAAGATTGAAGAATTTACGGAAACGGCGCTACGCACTCGGCACTGGGAGCTCGGTCCCTGGCGTTCTGACCTAGGTCCGATTCTCGATGGCGGACCTAGCACCAAGAACCTAGCATCGAGTTCCCACTTCTCATCCATTTCTACTATTTTTGGGCTCCCAAATCAACCATGATTTTATTCTTCCGGTCTTCGTCCAGCCCACTCTATGCGGTTGGGCACGCACGGCCTTTTTCTGAACAAGACATCGAAAAACTGATTTGGCTCCTGAACGCCAAGCCCCTCACGGAAAAAGACCTAGAAGGATTCTTTGTAGGCCCAAGGAAGGAGATGATTACACCCTGGAGCACCAACGCGGTGGAAATCACTCAAACGATGGGTATTTCCGGCATCGACC
>JAEUUD010000264.1 GCA_016787625.1 Cyclobacteriaceae bacterium | reverse complement strand
GAAAGGGAACAGAGTATGGCATCCCGCTCAAAAAATCTGCCCATGAGTAGCCCGGAAAAAGAATAGATTTACCAAAAGTCCACTCCGCTCCTGCCAGGGTCGTGGTAACAAAAGTTAACAGGAACAATCCGAGGTGAATGGCAATCTTTTTCGGCGTCAGTTCCATAGGTCAAGGCAACCGGAAGACAACGAACCAAAGGGCAGCCTTCCTATAAGGAGAATTTTAATACAAAGTAAAACTGGTGGGCCCTGTTGGATTTGAACCAACGACCACCTGATTATGAGTCAGGTGCTCTAACCGTCTGAGCTAAGGGCCCTGGAAATCTTAATAATCCTTTCTGGCACCTGATCGTTGAGTTGTCCCCTGTTGCTGTTGGGAATCCTGCTTGAACTCAGCCAAAAAAGAACGCAAGTTTACGTATTTCCGAACGATCATTCGGACAAACCGGGGGAGATTGTATCCAAAAGCCACCGAAAAATGGTTGATCCAAGAGTCGACAGCGCTGACCAGCACCTGCCGCTGGCAAAATTATACACCCCCCATGTTCGCTGGTTGGGAAAAATGTGCTAAAATTGGAGGCCTTTAGCGAATCTGCCTCGGTCGGTCACTGCCGACACAGGTTGAAGAAACTGGAGAGCAATAACCTAAGACCCATAACTCTATATCTATGAAATTGAGACTGAATGTGTTAGTTCTTATGATGGTATCGCTGATCGTAGCCTCTTGCGGATCGGGTGGCAGCAGCGATGACAAGGATAAAGACTTCGACAAGGCAAAATCACTCGGAGAAGAAATCAAGGACATCACGTATAAGATTCCCCCTCCCTGCGAAATACCCTACCTTTTGATGGGTACTGGCGCAGAATACAACCAGGGTTTGATCAACGGCCGTGACGGCATCGATGGATACAGCGCACAGCCTGACAAGGCCGCCCTCAATCTCGGTGTATATGCTGCCAACATCGGTTATCTCAGCTCTTACGAAAAAACCCAGGAGTCCATTGATTACCTCAATGCCTGCAAACGCCTTGCTGAAGACCTCGGCGTAACAAGCTCATTTGACCCTGAAATGCTCAAGCAATTCGAACGTCAGATTGGCAACAAGGACTCCCTTTGCATCCTTCTCAATAAGGCCATTGAGGATACCGACAAATATCTCAAGGGCGGTCAAAGCAAACTTGGCGCCCTGATGGTGACAGGCAGCTTTGTTGAAAGCCTCCACCTGGCAACAGGCATCATCACTTCATATCCAAAAGATGCCTTCAAAGACAATAAGCAAAAACTCCAGATCCTCACTCCTTTGATGCAGATCGTTGTCAACCAGCGCGCATCGGTTGCTGAGGTCACCAAGATGTTGAAATCGGTTGATCAATCTGGTCCTGTGGCACAAATCCTCAAAGACTTTGATCAATTGGAAGCTGAGTATGCCAAACTTGACTGGGAGAATAAAGTCAAGAGTGGAACGGCTGAGTTTTCAGACAATACACTTACAGGGCTCAACAGTATTATCGAAAAGCTGAGAGCCGATATCGTGAAGTAATTTCGATATGAATGACAAGAAGGGATTGGCAGATAACCAGTCCCTTTTTTGTTGGAGGTCATTATCCTTGTCCGTTAAGCGCTCGCACCCATGAGTGAACCTGTACTGAAAGCCATCCTTCGCCTCTTTGCCATTGTGGCAAAAGAGGATGATGTCACCCAGCAGGAACGTGACTTTGTTCTGGCGTTTCTTCATGACCACCTCGGTCGCAAGGCGGTGATGGAAAACATGGCCTACTTTGATTCATATACCAAAGAGCTGTCTCCAGATCAGGAGAAAAATGTACAGACGCTCTGCCAGGAAATCAATCAGGAGGTTACACAAAAACAGAAAGCCGTTATTCTGATCGAGTTGATGAGCGTTGTCCTTGCCGATGGCGTCATCTCTGAAAAGGAAAGCCAGTATGTCAAATTAATAGGCGCAAGTCTCAACGTGAGCGGTTCAGAGATCGATCTCATGACCCATTATATTCTTGGCAGCACGCGTGAAGCTTTTGACTCCGACAAGGTCCTCATCATCGACGGCAAGCAGGAAAAACCAGGCCACTGCAAACACATCTACCGCGACAAACTGCTGGGCCTCATCGCTATACTCCATCTTACCCAGGGCGACCTTTACTTCTTTAAATACATCGGTGGTGAAGACGTCTACCTCAATGGCGTACCACAAAAGTCGACCAACATCAGTCCGTTGGCCAGAGGGAGCAGCATCCGGTGGGAAGGATCGCATGTTCGCTGGGAAGGTACCGATCCGGTTTACTTCGGCGAGATCATGGGGCAATTCAAAAAGCCAGGCACCCTCGGACGAACAACCTTTGAAGCCCGCAACATTAATTTTCAGTTCAAGAACGGAAGGCTTGGACTGCGCGATATTGCTATTACAGAAGAATCAGGAAACCTGATCGCATTGATGGGCGCGAGTGGCGCTGGCAAATCAACACTGCTCCAGGTACTCAATGGAACCGAACGGCCCTCATCAGGACAAGTCCTCATCAATTCCATTGATATTCACAATCATTCCGAAAAGGTGGAAGGTGTCTTTGGTTTTGTCCCACAGGATGACCTCCTCATGGAGGACC
>JAEUUD010000263.1 GCA_016787625.1 Cyclobacteriaceae bacterium | reverse complement strand
AAGGATTCGGAGGTCGTTAACCTGGAGGATATCATCGATGTAAAGGGCTGGAAAGCGATGGGAAACCGCCTTTCCCAGCATAAAGTGACCAGTGTGAAGCCGGCCGACGAGCCGGATGACTCTGGCCTGGAAGAAGAGGTTGCTGAGGTGAAGGAAGTCAAGGACTCTCCATCGCCAAAAAAAAAATTGGAAGAAAAACCTCAAAAGCAAAGTCCAAAAGCCGTCCAGCAAAGCCTCTTCGGCGAAGGCCCGCAAAAAGAAAAAGTAAAAAGTAAAGCACCGGCACCCCGTGGCAATAAATCCCCTGCCAGGGAGGTTGTATTCAGACCGGGGCAGACGATAGAGCTTGACTTGTAGTGGGCATTGGGTGTTGGGCTTTGGGCATTGGGTATATTTGTCTGACTAGCTTATGAAGTTTCATATCTTTTTTGTGGCACTGACTATTTCCGCTGTTGCTGTTGCGCAGGAGAAGGAGATTTTGGCAGAAGGAAAGGTGCTCGATGGCTTTACCAAAAAGGGCATCAAGGCCAGGATCTTCTACAAGAGCATTCCCACCGGCAGCATCACGGGCAGGTTCAATGACAGCACGTTTTCATTTCCAATTTTCGGATCATCGAAGTATATGATTACGGCGACCGTGGACGGCTATATCGAGGGTACGGCCATCGTCGATCCCAAGACCATGGATGCCAACCGAAAGGTGATTCGCGACATCATCCTTACGAAGAAAGGAGAGAGCATCGTCCTCGATCACCTGATCTTCGCCCAGGGCAAGGCCACCATCAGCCCGGAGTCATTCCCCAGCCTCGACGAAGTGGTCGTCATGCTGCAGGAGCATCCAACGATGGTTATCCAGTTGGAAGGTCACACCGACAACGCCGGCAACGCCAAGCTCAACATGGAGTTGTCACAGGACCGTGTGGAAAATGTGAAGAAGTACATCGTCTCCAAAAAAATCGACAAGGACCGTGTAAAGACTAAAGCCTTTGGTGGCACCCAGCCTGTGGCTCAGGGAGCTTCCATGGAAGCAAGGGCAAAGAACAGGAGGGTGGAGATGAGAATTCTTAAGGATTAGTGAAGTTATCTCTTAGATAACTACTCAACACAGCTTTAAGTAATTCTTAACGGATATTTCCACATATTCTCCATCCTCAAGCCATGTTCGGTATGGGGTATGGAAAATTGATTTATTACTGTCTTCTAGGTATGGAGGCTTAGAACCTTGTTTAATCCTTTTTCCGGAAACTGTGTTTATCCATTTTTTCATGCTTTCTAAACGGATGGGTTATACAAAAGTTCAGTAGAAGCTCATCTAGAGAAGAAAAATCCTATTCTTAATGCTCGCAACAAAGTATCTGATCGAACAGGATGGAATTGAACATCCGCGTTTGTTCCATATGTGGCAGGTGACCGGCCTTGGGCAGAATAAACAACTCAATACGAGGCAACCGGTCCAGCAGATTGGCCTGCACATTCACAATCGGCACAACGGTATCGTGCTCGCCCCAGAAGGCAAATGTCGGAATACCCGCATCCGCAATCTTCCTGTGCTCAACTTCCATGGAAGGAGAATTTCTTCGCGTTGACAGCAGCGCCCGCACAAAGCCCTTGAACTTCATGACCTCTGCGTAGCGCTTGTCCCATCCTGCGAAAGGAATCGAGTCATAGAAATCGCTCATCTGGCCTTTCGCCATGTTGGGATAGCTGTCGCTCTTTTTGAAAGCGGTAATCTCTTCGTCAATAACCGGTGCCGGATAAAGACTGTCCTTTGGAATGGTCTCAAATCCTGCGGGATCGACATAGATCAGGTTCCTGACACGCTCAGGATGCTGATAGGCAAATGCACTGATGATCCGACCTCCGTACGAGAGACCCATCAGGTCTACTTTTCCTGTCAACTTCAATGCGTCCAGCAGTTCCGTCAGCTGTCCCGAGAAAAGAGCAGCATCATACACCACATCGGGATTGTCGGAATAGCCACGGCCGAAGACGTCATAACGCAGCGCGCCGTAACCACGCTGCTTGGCGGCATAGAATGTAGAATCCCAAATGTAGGAGGGTACAGAAAACCCATGCACCATGACCAGCACCGTGTCGGCATCCTGATTTTCAAATTCATAGTAGGTGTATCCCTGAGAGAGTTTGACGAAAGCTCCGGTAGTCACTGACTTCCTGAAGGCATCGTCCTTGGTGGTCACTTCCTGATCCGTGAAGGCTTTGTCACCGGGTGAACAAGCCAACATGGAAAGCAGGAGCAGGCAGAGTAATCTTGGAAGGAGTTTCATAGGTGTGTGGATCTAAGGCTGAAAATACAAATGATGATGAAGAGTACATCTTGGGTTGAACGATGCTTTACAAACTGGACATGCTGACGGGTCTGCGAGGTAGCTTTCGATCGTCAGTTCCGTTCCGCAGGCACCGCAAAGTATTGCTTTCTCATCGTGTTGTGTCTGTTTCCAAACGCGGGCAGGATGATCGGCTGTTTCTTCGTGGCATGAATAGCAGGGATAATACTGATAACAGCAGGCAAATTTTATGGCGATGATATCCTGAGGTGATTGGTAGTGTACACACCGGGTTTGTAAATCAATCGGTTTGCCATTGACCTTGACTTGGCCAACCTTGATAC
>JAEUUD010000262.1 GCA_016787625.1 Cyclobacteriaceae bacterium | reverse complement strand
CCCGTCGCCCCAAAATAATATTCATTGGGCCTGCCGGGACTGCCAGATGCTCCCAGCGACCTGCCACCCCGCTGTGGGCCGATATTGCGCCAGCGGAGTTTATCAAAGTACTTAGGATCAGTTGTTTGTGCCGGGGCTTGTGCTTCAGTGATTCCGTGGAAAGAAACTGACAACACAAAGAGGAGGATGAGCTTTTTCATGGTTTCAGGTTAGATGCAGAAAGATATGCATTTGGGACTGTCTGGTCTTCTGAAATTGGTTGATCGGCGAAGTATGGTGCCAGGTATTGGACATTTGTCCGAGGTCCAGTGCCAAATTCCAAACCCATAAAACCGTACATTTAAGGTCAATTCCTATCGTTACGTCATGGAAGACATGAAATGGATCATTCGTGTGGTGCTGGTCATCCTCATCGGAGGCCTTCTCACATTCCTGTTTTACACCTACGAAGATTTCGCTCAGCCCTTCCGGGCCTTCAGCCTGGTGCTCATCATCCCCGTCACGATCGTTACCAAGCTGTGTCACTATGCAGGATTTGATATTCCTGTTTATGAAATGTCGTGGCCGATCTGGACCATCAACATCCTCACGGGGATTGCACTTACCTGGCTCTGGGAATTATTCATGGCCTGGAGGCAGCGAAAGGCCAACTCATAAGCCAGTCACATGACGACAGCCATCATCATTACATTCTGCTCCCTCCTCCTCCTGGCTTATCTGTTCGATATTTCTTCGTCGAAAACAAAGATCCCTTCCGTTGTACTGCTTCTTCTGCTCGGCTGGTCGATGCAGCAGGTCGCCGGTTTCTTTAATTTACAGTTGCCCGACTTTTCTGAAGTACTCCCCGTTTTGGGAACAGTGGGGCTTATTATGATCGTCCTTGAAGGCTCACTGGAGCTTGAACTCAATCGATCCAAGGTGCAGACGATCCGCAAAGCGTTTCTGGGATCAATTGCTTCAGTAGCTGTTCTCGCCCTTGCACTCACCTGTGCATTCATGCTCATTGGGCTTCACTCTACGCGCGACAGCTTGTTGAATGCCATTCCTATTTGTGTCATCAGCAGTTCCATCGCCATTCCCAGTGCAAGACATCTGTCAGCAGCTACCCGGGAGTACATCGTCTATGAGAGCAGCTTCTCCGATATCCTCGGTGTGATCCTCTTCAACTTCGTTCTGGTCAATGAGGTGGTGGATGCGTTCTCCTTTCTTCAGTTTGGCCTGCAGTTCCTGGTGATGATCATCGTTTCTTTTGTCGCCACGCTCGGACTCGCCTACTTCCTGCATCGCATCCAGGGACATGTGAAGTTTGTGCCCATCATTCTGATGATCTTCCTCATCTATGCCATTTCCAAGCTTTATCACCTGCCGAGCCTTCTTTTCATCCTTGTATTCGGACTTTTCATCGGCAACCTGGATGAGTTGCGGCATTTGAAGTGGATTAAACGGTTTCGTACAGAGACACTGACGGAGCAGACAGAAAAATTCAAGGAGCTCGTTGCCGAGGCTACCTTCCTGATGCGGGCATTATTTTTTCTATTGTTCGGCTATTCCCTTCAGACCGCCGAGATCGTCAACATGGAAACGCTTCCATGGTCACTGGGAATCGTAGGGTTGATTTTTCTGTTGCGCACCACCCAGCTGGCCCTGTTTAAGTATCCGCTCAACCCAGCCGTATTCATTGCACCGAGGGGTCTCATCAACATCCTGTTGTTGCTTACCATTGCTCCTGAAAATCTCATCCCGTTGGTCAACAAATCCCTGATTACACAGATCATCCTGCTCACATCATTCATCCTGATGATCGGCCTTATGGCAGCTAAACCAGCAGAGCAGCGCTGAGCTATTCGTTTCGCAAGGTGGTAACGGGATTGAGGTTGGAGATTCTCAACAGCATATAACTCACCACGACAAATGCCAGCCCGACAGCCACGAGCAATCCCGCCGCAAAGACCTGCCATCCCAGATCGAACCTGAACGCAAATCCTTCCAACCACTGGTGCCCCTGATACCAGGCCACCGGGAGTGAAAGTAGTGCGCCGATAGCCACCAGTTTAAGAAACTGGAGGGAGAAGAAACCAAAGATCCCGACCGACGAGCCTCCCATCACCTTGCGGACACCGATTTCTTTCAGCCGGTTGTTAACAAACATGGTGCTGAACCCGACAAGGCCCAGGCAGGCAATAAAGACAGCCATGCATGAAGCACACAATACCACCATGCTCCATCGCTCATGCCCGGCGTATTCCGCATTCAGGTCGTCACGAAGAAAGGAATAGGCAAAGGGTATCTCTGATAAATTGGTCTTCCATGCATTCTCGAGCATCCCGATATTTTCTTTCGTATGCGCCAGGTCCATTTTCACCAGCACGTTGGTCCTTGGACGCATGGTTCCCCGGACAACAGGATTCACAGAAATGATTATTGGCCTGATTTCATTCTCCAGTGATTGAAAATTAAAGTCTTTTACAACACCGATCACTGTCGAACCGCGGTTGAATCCCGGAAGCTTCTTGCCAACCAGGTCATTACCAAACGCCCGCGAGAGCGATTCATTAATCAATATCACATTGGATGTATCGGCCTCCGATTTTTGAAAGCCCGATCCCTGCACGAGTTCAATGTCAAAAATGGAGGTGAAGTCCTTGTCGGCATCCAACAGATAAGCTTTGTAAT
>JAEUUD010000261.1 GCA_016787625.1 Cyclobacteriaceae bacterium | reverse complement strand
CGATCCAGTGACTGACTGCCATGCGTGTACAGCCTTTGAGAAGTGTTACCTGGTTATCTGGCTGATGAGTTCGGCGTCAAGCGGTTGAACGGATGACTTGAAGAAGGTCACCCTTGATCCATCCTCGCTGACAAGGTATTTGCTGAAGTTCCAGTCTGGCTTCTGACCAGTCTTTGATTGAAGCCACTGATACAATGGATGCTGATCACTTCCTTTCACAGAAACCTTTTCAAACATCTGAAACTTCACACCGTAGTTGCGTTCACAAAATTCTGCGATCTCTTCATTGGTGCCTGGCTCCTGCCAAAGGAAGTTGTTGGCCGGGAACCCGAGCAATGTCATTTTGGATGCGTAGGTCTCATGCAATTTCTCAAGCCCGGCATACTGAGGTGTCTTTCCGCATTTCGATGCCGTATTGACAATCAGAATCTTCTTGCCCTTGTATTGAGAAAAGTCAATCTCCTTTCCATCAAGGCCTTTGATCTTGAAATCATAAATCGAGTTGGCAACCGGTCCTTTGGGATCGGAGAACTTGTCGGAGAGGAATGCACCAAGGCCCATGGCTGCGACGATTATTACAACAATAAGGTATGTTCTAGATTTCATCCAGGATTTCCTTCCCCATCGGGCTGACCTTCTGGTTGAAAAATTTCACTGAGCCATCCGGCTTCACGATATACTTGCAAAAGTTCCAGCTGGGTTCCTGGCCTGTTTTTTCTTTCAGCCACACGTAGAGCGGGTGCTGATCTTCACCAATCACGGAAATCTTCTCAAACATCTGAAAAGTGACACCGTAGTTCTTCTGGCAGAACTCGGCAATCTCCATGTTACTGCCAGGTTCCTGGCCCTTGAAATTGTTGGCAGGAAAACCCAGTATGGTCACCCTGGAACCGTAAGTATCCTGCAGCTTCTGGAGATCGGTGTACTGTGGGGTGTATCCACATTTTGAAGCCACGTTGACGATCAGGAGTGTTTTTCCCTTGTATTGAGCAAGGTCGATCATTTTGCCGTCGATGGCATTCACTTTCAGGTCATAGATTGATGCCGGTGATAGTGTCCACGCGAGCAAGATGGAGAGGATGAAGATTTTCATAAGGAGAATTTTGTAGAGAACAAATATCGGGAGGAATTGTTCAATTTTTTAAGGTATTTTCTATTTGTGTCAACAGTGCTCCGGCTGACTCCATGGACTCCTGGTATCCTTCAATACCTGTTCCGAGTTGGCTGACAGCTTCCCTACATCCTCTCCGGCACACGGATTCCGAGCAAGCTCATGCCGCTCCTCAACACAGTCGCCACCATTTGTGAAAACGCCAAGCGAAAAGCGAGCTTGGAGGGATCACTTTCAATGAGTACAGGAATGGTTTGATAGAACTGATTGTAGTCTTTGGCCAACTCATAGACATAGTTAGCAACGACAGCCGGAGAATATTCCCTGGCCGCCTCCTGAAGTTTGGCCGGATACTGATTGATCCGGGCGATGACATCGCGTTCTGAAGGTTCCAAGCCTGAGAGCAGGGCCGGATCAAATGCCTGCACAGCACCACGCTCTTCTGCTTTGCGCAGCATGGCGCGTATTCTTGCGTGGGTATACTGAATGAACGGACCGGTGTGACCCTGAAGCGAAATGGATTCGTTGGGATCAAACAGCATACGCTTTTTTGGGTCAACCTTTAATAGGAAATACTTCAGCGCTCCAAGGCCGATCATTTCTCCCAGGTCAGCGACCTCATTCTCAGACATACCCTCCGTCTTGCCCAACTCCAGTGTCTGTTCGCTCGCGTCTTCCACCATCTCCTCCATGAGGTCATCAGCATCGACGACGGTACCTTCCCGGCTCTTCATTTTGCCTGAAGGCAAGTCCACCATGCCATAAGAAAGGTGAAAGCACTTCTTCGCCCAGGCGTAGCCAAGCTTATCAAGGATCAGGAAAAGTACCTTAAAATGGTATTCCTGCTCATTGCCTACAGTGTAAACCTGGCCTTCAATTTTTGGAAAGTCCCTGAACCGGAGAATGGCCGTTCCTATATCCTGTGTCATGTACACCGATGTGCCGTCTGCGCGCAGCAAGACCTTCTGATCGAGCCCGTCGGCGGTGAGGTCAACCCATATGGATCCATCATCCTTTTTGAAGAACACTCCTGCGGCCAGCCCCTTCAACACTTCCTCTTTTCCAAGCAGGTAGGTGTCTGACTCATAGTATAGTTTCTCGAAGTCAACACCCATGCGGGTGTAGGTTGCTTCGAAGCCTTTGTACACCCAGCCATTCATGGTCTTCCACATGGCGAGGGTCGGCTGGTCTTTCGCTTCCCATTTCTGCAGCATGTCGACGGCCAGCTTCATGATCGGCGCATCTCTCTCGGCTTGCGGAGTTGGCATCCCATCACCTTCCAGTTTCTTCACCTGCTGCTTGTAGGCTTTGTCAAACTCCACATAGTACTTGCCAACCAGCTTGTCGCCTTTCAGGCCGCTGCTATCCGGTGTCTCACCATTTCCAAACAATGACCATGCCGCCATGCTTTTACAAATGTGTATGCCGCGGTCGTTGATGATTTGCACCTTGTGGACTGTGTAGCCAATGGCCTTGTAGATTTCTGCTACAGAATAGCCAAGGAAATTGTTTCTCAGGTGACCAAGGTGCAACGGCTTGTTGGTGTTGGGAGAAGAGTATTCGACCATGA
>JAEUUD010000260.1 GCA_016787625.1 Cyclobacteriaceae bacterium | reverse complement strand
AAACCCGTTAAGGTCATCGGGATTATTAGTGATTATAGAGTAAAACCCCTGTTCAACCTGGCAAGCACGGCAAGTGAGAATGAAGGGGGCCTCGGAATTTGCCTATTCTACAAGAATGGGCTCCATGACTGGCGTATGCCGGAGCGTGTATCCTTAAGGGTTGAGGCGAACAACATCGACAAAACCATGGACGACGTTGGCAAACTGTTCCAGGCGAGATTTAAAGGAAATGTTCTCAATTGGTACTTCCTTGATGATCATATCAACAAGGCTTATGAGTTTGACAAAATATCCCGCAACCAGATTGGCCTGTTCACCATCATCGCCATTGGACTTTCTTGCATGGGCGTGCTGGGCTTAATGGCGACCATGGCCGAGGAAAAAGTAAAGGAAATAGGTATTCGAAAAGTCCTAGGCGCTGGCGCTGGCCATATTGTGCAAAGACTTATCAGGAGCTTGTTCTTGCCAGTGGTACCGGCAGTTGTTATTGCCATACCGGTCGGCTACTACCTGGCTGATGAGTTTCTCAACAAATACATGGAAAGAGTCAGTATCCAATGGTGGCATTTTGCAGCACCGACCATGGTGTTGATTGTAATCCTGTTAGGTACAATTTCCGCCCTGGTCTGGCAGGCAGCCCGGGCCAATCCCGTTGAAGCATTAAAGCATGAATAAGCATTAGAACCATGCTGATCGCTTATCTCAAACTATCGCTCCGCCTCCTCGCCAGGAATCCATTCTTCACGTTCATCAATGTGGTGGGGTTGTCGGTTGGCTTTGTTGCGTTCTTTATTCTGTGGCAGCATGGCGCCGCGGAGCAGAAGGCTGACCAGTATCACAGGGAGTTCCAAAAAATAGCAAGGATTGGTGGTCACTGGCGTTGGACCGAGCAAAGTGGGTATGAGGGCCATTTTGTTTGGTCAAACATATTGGCTTACCAGACAGGGATGATCTTTTCGGATTTTCCAACTGTCGAGCACACGCGTTTCATCGATCAATACGATTTCAGAAGAAACGTTACAGGGATGTCGAGCAGTGTTGTGGTATCCGTGGAGGACGCCGGTCACAACATCAGATCTTTCACCGAGTTTGGCCTGATCATGGCCGACCCGAACCTGTTCGAGTTCTTCACCATACCCCTGATCATCGGGGACCCCGGTTTGGTTCTGAAGAGTCCGAAATCAGCTGTCCTGTCGAAGCGTACGGCCCGCAGGTACTTCGGATCAGAAGACCCGATCAATCAAACCATCAGGCTCAATGACACCATCTTGTACGTGGTTACCGGTGTGTTTGAAAATCTTCCACAGGCCACCCACCTCGATTTTGACGTAGTCCTTTCCAACGCAGGCATGGAACTTCAATGGCACAACCCCATGGAGTTTGCGTATACCGACACCTACGTGCGGCTCAGCGGTCCTGAAGAATTCAGAAGGTTTGAGAAAGAACTCAATGCTGACAAGTTGAAGTATTGGCGAGCACTCAACAGGATCGCGCCGAACGACAGGGGATCGATGTTTCTTCAGCCTTTGGAAGGCATCGCCTTTGGCGAGGGAGTCGCCGACTCGGAAGGGTTGGCTGCTGTAAAATCGAGGACATCCCTGGTCATTCTCCAGGTGGTTGCCGTGGTTATCCTTTTGATGGCGTGGATCAACTACATGAACCTGACGGTGTCGAGAATAAAGAAACGCTCGAGAGAAATGGGTACGCGGAAAGTAGCAGGAGCGAAGGCAGGGGACTTCTTCACACAGTTTCTGATTGAATCCCTGGTGCTCAATGCGATTTCTGTTGGCGCAGCGCTTACACTTATCCAGTTGATCCGGGTGCCATTCGAGGAGTACTTCGAAATACAAATCACCGGCTTTCAGTCACCTTTACAGCTGTGGATACCCATTGCCTGTTTTGTGCTTAGTGGAGTTTTGATTACGTCCTTGTACCCCGCCTACCTGTGCATACGGTACAAGCCCAAGACGCTGCATGATACCATCGGCAATCCGGCAGCAACGAATATTGCCTCCTCCTTGCTAACGACGCTGCAATATGTTGCAGCATTTGTTCTGATCAGCTGGGTTTTCGTCATCTACGCACAACTTGTGTATTCCATTGAAAAGAATAGTCTTGGATCGAATCAGATCATGATCCTGGATGCGCCCAACACAAAGTCCAAAACCTATGCGACAGATTTTGATGCCTTCATGAACCAGGTCAGAAGCAGGTTTAATGCCACCTTCTGTAGTTCCATCAACGGAGAGGGAGGGCTTGACCGGCTTGGATTGAAACCACTTCATCATGATCGATATGACTACTACAATTGCGATGGAGGTGTGGATGAGACATTTGTTCCCTTCTTTGGTGTCAAGCTGCTTGCCGGCAGGAATTTTGAACCTGGCGAATCCGGGAACACCATGTTGCTTAGCGGGATAGCGGCAAGGAGGATGGGTTTCAAGAGCGCCGATGATGCGATCGGTGAAAGGATAAGCGCTGTTCAGCTCGGGGATCCCATGGAAAACGCCAGGACCATGGAGGTCATAGGTGTTTATGAAGATTACATAAAGCTATCAACCATGGACAATCCGATCCATGACGGCTCCGCCCTGGTTTTCAAGGATCAACTGTTTCCCGGATTTGTTCCCAACAGAATTCAAGTCCGGTTGGATCGGGACAACCTCAACGAAGTGACAAGCTATATCC
>JAEUUD010000025.1:12698-25147 GCA_016787625.1 Cyclobacteriaceae bacterium | reverse complement strand
AGAAACCGGAAAAGATCAGCAGGAACGTCATGAACTTCAGGTTGGTAAATACCAGCAGCATGTCGCTGAACACTTTTGAGAAAGTCTTTGGCTCTGTTTTTTCACCCTCAGGTTCCTTGTAAAACATCCACGCACCGATGAAGAGCAGCAACGACGTAATGGAAGACATGATGAGTACGAACTCAATGCCGAGGTCCTGCCTGACATAGAAAGCCAGTATAGGTCCTATCGCACCGCCCAGGTTGACGAGCGTATAATAAATAGAAAAACCCAGCGCTTGCGCAGTGGGCTTTGATGTTTTTGCCACCGTTCCTACGATACAAGGCTTGATCAACGAGCCGCCGATGGCCGTGAGAATCAGCACGATGATGACATAGTTTCGTTTTCCAATGGCCTCCGTCAGGGCCTGGCCGTACTCCATACCGGCGAGGCCAATGAAAAAATAGCCAACACAAAAAATGGCAAAGCATGCCATCAGTGTTCTTCTGAATCCATACTTGTCGACAAACACACCTGCTATGACAGGAAGGGCATAGAGGAAGGCATTGAAGAGCCCGGCGAGAAATCCGGCTTCTTCCTTTAATCCAACCTTTGTTGCGAGGAAAACAGTCAGTACAGCTTTTGCACTGTAGTAGGCGAACCTCTCAAAAAGTTCGAGGGTATTGGCTACCCAGAATGTCGGATGAAATCCCGTTCTAATTTCTTGCCATCGTTCACTAAAAGTCATGAGCCAGGTTTAGGTATTGGTAAAGTAAAGGATATTAGGCTGTTTTCACAACGCGACAAAAAAAGAACCCCGAAGATTCGGGGCTCAGTCATTGATTAGTTGTCGATGCGTTCAGGCTCAAGACTCCACTTTTTAGGTGAGCGCCACAAACTGCTGAGAAGCAATTCGCGCATGAAGATAAATTCCTTTGGAAGGCGGTCATACATGCGTTCAAAGAGTTCTGCGTGAGACAAGAGCTCTGTCTTCCACTGTTCGCGTTCGATGGACATGATCTCATCAAATTGCTGTACACTGAATGACAAACCGGTCCAGTCAAGGTCGCTGTAATGTGGCATCCAGCCAATGGGACCCTCAACAGCATTCGACTTTCCTTTGATTTTCTCCACGATCCATTTCAACACGCGCATGTTGTCGCCAAATCCTGGCCAGAGGAAGTTGCCGCTTTCATCCTTGCGGAACCAATTGACACCGAAGATGCGTGGCGGATTAGGAATGTTGCGTCCGAATTGTAGCCAGTGATTAAAGTAGTCACCCATGTGGTAGCCGCAGAACGGAAGCATGGCAAATGGATCACGGCGCACCTTACCCAGTTCACCGAATGCAGCAGCTGTCATTTCCGAACCCATTGTTGCTGCGAGGTACACACCGAAGTTCCAGTTGTGCGCCTGATAGACGAGCGGGATCGTTGTGCTTCGGCGGCCGCCAAAGATGATGGCGCCAATGAGCACGCCATTAGGATTTTCCCAATCCGGATCGAGCACCGGATTTTGTGATGCCGGAGCAGTGAATCTTGCATTAGGATGAGCCACCGGTTTGCCGGAAGCAGGATCCCAATTCTTTCCATGCCAGTCGATGATGTCTTTAGGAACTTCCTTCGTCATCCCCTCCCACCATACATCGCCATCCGGTGTAACGCCGACGTTGGTGAAGATGGTGTTGCTCTCTACCGTCTTCATCGCGTTGGGGTTGGACTTCACGTTGGTGCCCGGTGCAACTCCGAAATAACCGGCTTCAGGATTGATGGCGTAAAGTTTGCCGTCTTTTCCAGGCTTGATCCATGCGATATCATCGCCTACTGTAGTGATCTTCCATCCATTGAGTTCTTTGGGAGGGATGAGCATGGCAAAGTTTGTCTTGCCGCACGCGCTGGGGAATGCCGCTGCCACGTAAGTCTTTTCACCTTCAGGGTTCTGTACGCCGAGGATAAGCATATGCTCTGCAAGCCAGCCTTCGTCGCGTGCCATAACCGACGCGATACGCAGTGCAAAGCACTTTTTACCCAGCAATGCATTGCCGCCATATCCTGATCCATAAGAAACAATGGACCTCTCTTCGGGATAGTGCACGATATATTTTACTGTAGGATTGCAAGGCCATTTCACATCGGCCTGCCCGGCTGCGAGCGGAGCGCCAACGGTGTGAACACATTTTACAAATTCTCCATTACTACCAAGTAGATCAACGACCTTCTTCCCTACCCGTGTCATAATGTGCATGTTCACCACCACATACTCCGAGTCGGTGATTTCCACGCCAATCTGAGAGATCGGTGAGCCGAGCGGTCCCATGCAATATGGGATCACATACATGGTGCGCCCTTTCATACAGCCGGCCATCAGTTTTTGAAGGGTGGCCTTCATTTCATCCGGGTCCACCCAATTATTGGTGGGGCCGGCATCCTCCTTGGTATTGCTGCAGATATACGTTCGGTCCTCCACCCGCGCTACGTCACTGGGGTCAGAGAAGCAAGCAAAGCTATTCGGGCGCTTCTTGAGGCGAATGAACGTTCCTTTATCGACCAGCATGTCACACATCTGGTCATATTCCTGCTTTGAGCCGTCACACCAATACACCTCATCAGGTTGATAGAGCGACTTAAGCTGATTAACCCAATCATTCAGTCCGCTGTGGGTGCAGGTATAGGATGACTTCAACGTAGCAGTGGCGTTCATATTCTGAGGTTGTTTCATGCAAAATAATGATCCTGAGCCTGAAAAGGAAATGACATTAATCAGGCACACTTGCGATCAAATCCGATAATGGACACCCGGTCAAAAATGTGCCGGAAGGATTTATATTTGCAGAAAAAATACAACGTGAGCAGAAACGTCAAGGTCGGATTCATTCAAATGTCATGTTCCCCGGTGCCCCAGGAGAACCTTGAGAAGGTGAAGCCAAAAATTGTTGAGCTGGCCAGAAAAGGTGCCCAGATCATCTGCCTGCAGGAGCTTTTCACTTCGCTCTATTTCTGCGACGAAGAGAACCACGATAACTTTAAACTTGCCGAATCAATCCCCGGCCCCTCCACAGAGTACCTGACACCTCTGGCCAAAGACCTGAAAGTGGTCATCATTGCGTCACTGTTTGAAAAACGTGCCGAGGGACTTTATCATAACACAACTGCAGTGATCGACGCCGACGGCAAGTACCTTGGCAAATACCGCAAGATGCATATCCCCGATGATCCCGGGTATTATGAGAAGTTTTACTTCACACCCGGCGACCTTGGATACAAAGTATTCAAGACGAAGTACGCGTCGATCGGCGTACTCATTTGCTGGGATCAGTGGTATCCGGAAGCTGCCCGAATCACCGCCTTGTCAGGCGCTGAGATTCTTTTCTATCCCACAGCCATTGGCTGGGCTACCAGTCAGGATGCTGCCACCAATGATGAGCAGTACAATGCCTGGCAGACCATTCAGCGCTCTCACGCTGTGGCAAATGGTGTCTATGTTGTTTCCGTCAATCGGGTAGGCAAAGAAGGAAACATGAATTTCTGGGGTGGGTCCTTTGTGTCTAACCCATTCGGCCGGATTCTCTATCAGGCGCCGCATCAGGAAGAAGTCATGCACATCGAAGAACTAGACCTGGCCAAAAGCGATCAGTACCGCACGCACTGGCCATTCCTTCGTGACCGTCGCATCGATTCGTACCAACCCATCACGAGTCGGTACATTGACGAAGCCTGAGACTTTACAATCATGACATCAACACCCCGCGAACTCGGATTTCGCTTTCCTGCTGAATTCGAAAAGCACGATGCCACATGGCTTAGCTGGCCGCACAAGGAAGCGTCATGGCCAGGAAAGATCCAATCCATTTATCCGGCATACTCCGCCTTTGTAGGGCTGCTGGCACAATCCGAACGAGTTAACATCAATGTAGCCGATGAGGCCATGAAGCAGTTTGCCCTGCGGCAACTTGAAAAGGCGGCGGTTGACCTGTCCCAGGTGCATTTTCATTTCAATCCAACCAATGATGCCTGGTGCCGGGACCATGGCCCTGCCTTTCTGATCAATGACAAGGAGAAAAAGAAGGTCATTGTTGACTGGGACTACAACGCCTGGGGAGGTAAGTATCCCCCCCATGACCTCGACGATGTCATTCCTACAAGGATTGGAAAATCCATGGGCCTCCCGGTGTTCCATCCGAACATCATTATGGAAGGAGGCTCTGTTGACTTTAACGGAGCTGGTACCATTCTCACAACAACCGCTTGTCTGCTCAACAAGAACCGAAACCCACACCTGTCAAAAGATCAGATTGAAAAATATCTGCTCGACTTTTACGGGGCAAAACAAGTGTTGTGGCTTGGCGAGGGTATTGTTGGTGATGATACGGACGGTCACATCGACGACATCACCCGCTTCATCAATGAGGATACGGTAGTCACGGTCGTTGAACCAGATCCTCGGGATGAGAATCACAAGCTCCTTGACGAGAACCTCCAACAGTTGCGAACCATGCGCCTACCCGACGGAAGGCCGCTGAAGATTGTCGAGCTGCCGATGCCCGGAGAAGTGATTCATGAAGGCCAACGGCTGCCGGCGTCATACGGCAACTTTTATATCTGCAACAAGTTTGTCATCGTACCCACTTTTCGCGACAAGCGTGACCAGGTGGCCATCGACATTCTGCAAAAACACATGCCTGACCGCAAGGTCGTTGGTATTGATTCTGTCGACATCATTTGGGGACTTGGCAGTTTCCACTGCCTCAGCCAGCAAGAGCCGGCCGTTTAAGCATTCACTTGCTGGCGAATCCAGGTATACGCTTCCTTCTCGTTTGAAAAAACACCAAGCTTGACGTTGCCTGTCCTGTGTTTTTCTTCAGCGTCTTGTTTGAACCGTTCCATCGGGTAGTCGGCAAAGATGCTGGCACCAAGAACGACAGCGTGGATCTTCACACCAGCCTTATCAAACAAGAGGGTTTCCCACTCGCCTACCAACCACTCTTCGACTTCCAGGTCAAGTTCTCCAAGGAGCTCAGCGTTGGCAAGCCATGCAAGGTTTCTGTATGTTTTGTGCAACTGGATATATTCATCCAGGATTCTCTTCAGGTTGAATTTGAATTCTTCCGGCGGCGGTGGTGAAAGCCACTTATGCCTTAGTACCGGCACATCGTCGTCAAGGTCGCAATGGACAAACTCATTCTCAAAGATTCCGATCAGCATTCTGGAATTACATATTACCTCAACAGCCTTATCTTGATGTTACGAAAACTCACCCGGCCCTCATGGTCACCCTGCAGCATGACGCGACCCTTATTCGATTTTCCAAAGTCAGGGTAGTTCTTCCATTTGGCCTTGGCTATCATAGCCTCCCATTCCGGAGTAAACATGGTTGTCTCTGCCTGCAGGGCACCATTCAGCCAAAGTTCAAGATGGCCTTTGTTGGATATGATCCTGACGGCATTCCACTGATTGGCCGGCTTCGCTGATTCTGTTGCTGGGGCAATGAGGTCATACAAGTTGCCGGCGCGATGTTTCGGAATCTTGGCGTCAGGAGCGCAGGCGTTATCCAGTATTTGCATCTCCGGGCCTGTTTCGTATGCGTGCTTATACTTTGGCGACTCGATGCTGTTAAAAATAATTCCGCTGTTGCCGCAATCCGTTATCTTCCATTCCAGCATCAGCTCATAGTTTTCAAATTCCTGATCGGTAATGATGTCACCACGATCTGGTGCAGTGGCATCCAGGTAAAGCTCTCCATCGGCAACCCTCCAGGCAGAATAGATTCCCTTCATATTGTAGCCATGCCACCCGGCCGTTGTCTTTCCGTCAAACAACAATTGCCATCCGGCCTTTTTCTCGTCATTTGTCAGGGTATTTTGCTCTTGCGCTTTGGAAGCGAATGCAGCCAAAAAAAGCAGTAGTAAGAGAAACTTCTTCATGTATTTATTATTAAAACGACACTTATGATTTTAATGTTCCTTTTCTCCATCCAATGAAAGCACATACCGTGCCATGGCGTCAGCATCCGACTGGTTCACATCGATATGGGGTGCCATGGGAATTTTGCCCCAAACACCCGATCCACCATTGATAATTTTTCCAGCGAGGAGCTTAACGTTCTCTTCTGTGAATTCATACTTCTTGGCTACGTCCGTGTGAGACGGGCCAATCAACGTGTTGGTCTTGTGATGGCAGGTGTTGCAGTCATTGCCTTTCAGCAGGGCTTCACCCAATGCGATCTGGTCTACCGCCTTCCCCGTTTCCGGTTTGCTTTCATTGGCAACATACTCCTCCCCACTGGTCTTCTTCTTACTTCCGCATGCGACCAACAGCAAGGAGCACACGACCAAACTTGCTTTCATTAATTTCATTTCGAATAATTATAGTCCAAGTATTTTTCTATTCATCGGTCGATTTTTTCCTGCAGAGGCGAAGTCATCAAACGCCCTGTCGGAAGGCCTGATCATGTGCATTTCAATGAAGGGAGCACCTTCTGCAGCACCTTGCTCAGGATGCTTCAGGCAGCATTCCCATTCCATCACAGCCCAGCCATCGAATCCGTATTGAGTCAGCTTAGAAAATATAGCAGAGAAATTAATCTGACCGTCACCCAGGGAACGGAACCTTCCCGGCCGATCAACCCAGGATTGATATCCTCCATACACCCCGCTCTTTCCGGTAGGATTAAACTCCGCATCCTTTACATGCATCATTTTAATGAAAGGATAATAGATATCGATGAACGCCAGGTAATCCATCTGCTGAAGGAGCAAATGACTTGGGTCGTAAAGGATGTTGCAGCGCCCATGATTACCAGTCGCTTCCCTGAACCGATCAAAGGTAACACCATCATGTAAGTCCTCCCCCGGATGCAGTTCATAGCACAGATCTACACCTTGCTTATCGAAAGCATTGAGGATCGGCTTCCAGCGATTCGCCAGCTCTTTGAATCCATCCTCCACCAGTCCGTCGGGTCTTTGCGGCCATGGGTACATCATCGGCCAGAGTAATGCTCCGGAAAAGGTGACATGTGCATTAAGGCCGAGGTTTCTACTTGCCTTGGCAGCCATGGTCAATTGATCAACGGCCCATGCTTGTCTTGCTTTCGGGTTACCCTGAATTGCTTTTGGTGCAAATCCATCGAAAAGCTGATCGTACGCCGGGTGTACAGCTACCAACTGTCCCTGAAGGTGCGTTGAGAGTTCGGAGATTTCAACGCCATTGGCTTTGGCTACCCCTTTGATTTCATCACAATACGTCTTGCTCTTTGATGCCAACGCAAGGTCGAAGAACCTGATATCGTTGGTTGGCAGTTGAACTCCCTTATAACCCAGTGAACTTGCCCACTTGCAGATCTTTGCAAAGGAATTGAAGGGGGCTTTATCGCCCATGAACTGAGCAAGAAAAATGGCAGGGCCTTTCATCATTGGCTTAGCTGACTGTTTCTTTTTTGCCATGCTCATTCTATTTTCCGATGCCTATCCACTTCTGTTTACCCCGTGAGGATTTCACGGCTGCTTCAATGAATGCCATACCCCTGATTCCCTCAGCAATGGACGGATAGTCAAACTTTTTTCCGTCAAGATCTTTTCCGGGTTTGAAGGCATGCACAGCGCGGCTAAAGTTCGCGTAGATGTTGGCGAATGCTTCCAGGTACCCCTCCGGGTGACCGCTTGGAGTACGTGTATTTGCGCGAGCCTCCTGCGAAAGAAAGGGCCATCCTGTGCGATACACTTCCTTGGGGCGATCAAGCCATTTCACTTCAAGTGAGTTTGGATTTTCCTGGCTCCATGATAAGCCCCCAAGTTCACCAAATACCCTTATAGACAAATTGTTTTCTTCACCAGCAGCCACCTGTGTGCATACCAGCACACCCGTAGCTTTGTTGTCAAAAGTCAGGAGCATCGACGCATCGTCATCCAAAGCCCTTCCCTTGACGACACGATTTAATTGTGCGCATACTGAAGCAATCTTCAGCCCCGTAATGTATTCTGAAAGATTGGCTGCGTGAGTTCCAATGTCCCCAACAGCGCCTGCTGCACCCGACCGTTTTGGGTCCGTTCGCCATTCCGCCTGCTTGTTGCCTGTGCGTTCCACGGGGGTTGAGAGCCAACCTTGCGTGTAGGATACATAGACTTTGCGGATGGTGCCGAGTCTCCCCGACGCAACAATATTTTTTGCCTCCTTGACCATGGGATACCCTGTATAGGCATGGGTAAGACCCACCAAAAGCTTCTTTCTCTTTGCAACCTGTCCAAGTTGTTTGGCTTCATCCAGGTTCCATGTCATTGGCTTGTCTACCATCACATGAAATCCACTTTCAAGGGCCAACTTCGCTGGCGCAAAATGCATGTGATTGGGCGTCACAATGGAAACAAAATCCATCCGCAAGTCCCCTGGCAGCTTCTTTTCCTTCCTGAACATCTCCTCATAGGAGCCATACACACGGTGTGGGTGGAGATTGAAGGCTTCTCCTGCCGCCCTGGACTTCTCCGGGTTGCTGCTGAAAGCGCCACAAACGAGATCAATGCGGTCGTCGAGGCTGGCAGCCTTTCGATGGATAGCTCCGATGAATGCGTCAAGCCCACCACCAACCATTCCCATACGAAGTTTTCTGTTCATTGAATCAGGTTCACTAATCACCTACTGAGCAATGCGAAAAGTCATCAAAATTCAGGAATAATAAAAACCACTTGAAGCAAAAGTGAGGGAAGACGACGACGTCCAAACAGTCGCTTTGTCTATGCTTGGAGAACAAGTTATTTCCTTCCATCTTTCATGGCCATTTCCAAGACCGGATGAACGCCTCACCAAACCCCTCGCGACTTTTCATTGCCAGTTGCCTCGCGCTTCTCGTCACGTCACTCACCTTTGCCATTCGGGCAAAAATTGAAGGTGTCTTCAGCACGGATTATCATCTAACCGGGGAAGAAATAGGCTGGGCTTTCGGGCCAGCATTCTGGGGCTTCACCCTCGCCACTTTTGCAGGCGGGCTCATCATCGATGTCATCAAGACCAGGCGTATTGTTTGGATTGCTTTCTTTGCTCACCTGATCGGACTCACCGTACTCTTGTTTGCGAAGGACAAAATGATGCTCTTCCTTTCCAATCTCATTATTGGATTCGCCAACGGCAGTGTTGAAGCTGCCTGCAATCCATTGGTAGCCAGCATTTATCCAAACCAGAAATCCAGGATGCTCAATCGTTTTCACGTTTGGTTTCCTGGCGGGATTGTCATCGGTGGTCTGCTCTCCTGGCTTGTGATGACTCAACTAAATCTCTCCTGGCAAGTACTGACGTCATTCCTATTCATACCACTTGCCATGTATGGCTATCTGTTCTATGGTCAGCCAATTCCTGAAACAGAACGCGTTGCTACAGGCGTTTCCTATAAAGAGATGTTCCGGCAGCTTGCCGCCCCCGTCACCCTCCTTATTCTCATCAGCCTGATGATTGCGTCCGCGTCTATTCCAGGGCTGCAACTCGACTTCAATACAAACCTGCCTTACATTCTTATCGCCGTGGTGGTCACTGCTGTTATTGTTGAAGGCCGACTGATCAACAAAATCAGTCTCCTCTTTCCATTGATGGTGTTCGCCATGTTTCTTACCGCATCGACCGAACTGGGCACCAATCAGTGGATCAACGCCCTGCTTGAAGGTGCGGGCATCGACCCTATGATCATTCTTGTCGTTGTCACTGGTATCATGGCTGTAGGGCGTTATTTTGCCGGACCGCTCATCCATAAGTTAAATCCACCCGGCGTACTGCTTGGCTCAGCCATCGCTGCCGTTGGAGGACTCTACTTATTGAGTGTCGCGTCAGGCGCCACCATGACATTAAGTGCAGCCGTGGTGTTCGCTGTCGGCATTTGTTATTTCTGGCCAACGATGCTGGGCTTTGTATCTGAATATCTTCCCAAGACCGGCGCTTTGGGATTGTCTGTCATGGGCGGTGCAGGTATGGTGGCTACGTCAATGGTGCTTCCTATTATGGGCAAGTCGATCGACCAGGCCGGGCCACAGCAAACGTTGACCTTCATGACCATCTTCCCGATTATCCTTGTCTTTATATTCCTGTTGGTGAATTTCATTGTCAGGAAACAAAACGCTAACCCCCAATGAAAAGAACACTTACTGCGCTAATTGGTGCGCTCTTACTCGGACCCTTTGTGGTTACAGCACAGGACGGCCACTATTGGACCCAGCAGTACGGAACCAAGTCCATGCTGTTAAGCGGTTCGGTTATTGGAGGTGTTGAAGATCTTGGCGCTGTTTACTACAACCCGGCGCGCCTTGCCGTCATTGAAAATCCTGCCTTCCTGTTGAGTGCAAGTGTTTATGAAATGTCAAAAATTGAAGCATCCGATATTTTTGGAAACTCCAAAGGAGCATCAAAGGCTGAATTCAAAGGCGTCCCAACATTAGCCGCTGGTACATTCAAGGTTAAGTTCCTGCCCAAGCATCACTTTGCTTACGCCATCATGACCCGACAGCAATCTGATGTAAGCACGTCATACAAAAATGAAGTCTATCAGGATGTCTTTTCTACCCTTCCTGGCGACGAGTATTTCTCCGGAGAGATGTCCATCACCAACAAAGCGAATGAACAGTGGTTTGGGCTTACCTGGTCACACACGCTAAGCAGCAAGATGAGCGTTGGCGTTACGACGAATTATGTGACCAACACACAAACGAAAGGATCAGCCATAGAACTTCACGCTCTGTCATCATCCAACGAAGTAGCGATTTACCAATACGACAGAAATTATACCTATCAGGAAAATGGTTTGCTTTGGAAAGCTGGCCTTTCAGGAAACTTTGGCAAATGGAACCTTGGACTCACCATCAAAACACCATTGCTTAGCTTTTCCGGAAGCGGCTCCTACAACTACGAAGAGTATCTCAGCACCATCCCTGGCCTGGGACCTCAGCCGGAGGTTTACAAAACAAGCAGTCAGGAAGGCATTGCTATGAAGACCAAATCCCCATGGGCCATCGGATTGGGAGCCACGCGCGCTTTAGGAAGAAACAAGATACACTTCAGCACCGAGTGGTACTCTGCCATACCGAAGTACACGGTCATGCAGGCAACGCGACACTTCAGTCAAAGCACACCTACTGACACCCTGGATTTTCTCCTCACCGACCAAATGAAGAGCGTATGGAATGCCGGCATCGGAATGGAGTTCTTCATCAGCGAACATATCTCTGGCTTTGCCAGTTTTAGTACAGACTTTACAACCGTAACTGACGACATCACGCGCTTCCTTCAGCGTCAGGATGAGGCCAGCAACAGTTCATGGAAGGCCGACTTCTACCACTGGGGCGGCGGGGTTGTCCTTGATTTCAAGGGAGCTGATATTACTTTAGGTGTCACGCATACCGGAGCTCAGCAGACCATTCCCAGGCTATTGAATTTCCCTGATGGTGGCGGCGGTGGAATTTTTGACCCCAACAGTACCGCTGATCTTAAATGGGACCGGTGGAGGTTTGTCTTCAGCTTTTCCTTTCCATTCCTGGCCGATTATGCCAAGAAACTGGAGGGAGGCAAGTAATTATCTCAACGCTCCCGCAATGATTGCCGGCGCTGTTTCGCCGCTGAAAATTTCATTCAGCGCCCCTTGCTGGTTGTAGATAAAAATCTGAGGAAGGGAAAGCACACCAAAGCGGCTGGCTACTTCTTCGGGGCTCACTTTGCCGAATCTTACATTGCTCCCGCTCAAGCCGCTCCACGAGGCAAACTCCACGATTGAAGGCATCTCCTCTGACGAAAAGAAAATCAGGTTAGCCTCGTCAAACAAATCAATTTCCTTTTTGATGGCATTCATTTCCTCCCGGCAGTGATCACAGGTTGAATTGAAGTAAATCAGAACAACTGGCCTTCCATTCGGAATTTCAAAGTTCGTGTCATCGAGCCCGCGTAGTTTGAGTGAAGGCAAAACAGCTGCCTTTATTCGCAGCTCATCGATGGGCGTTGGCTGGTGCGTGAACAAAAACACTTGCGTTGCCAACAATACAACGAGAAATAGGGCACCGGCTATGACAACAATTTTTTTCATGATCTCATTGGTGTTGATCGAGCGTAAGGTAAGCTGCACCAAAGACACCAGCACTGTCTCCTAAAATTGGCGCCACGATGGGCGTATCCACGGTACCATTATTGAAAATGTATTTCGCAATATGCTTCCTCCCTTCGGAATAAATCTCAGGGATCCGGCCAACGCCGCCGCCAATGACGATAACATCAGGGTCAACGATATTAATAACCACGCTGATCGCTTTACCAAAGAAAGTAGTCAGGCGCTCCATTGTTTTCATCGCAGCAACATCCTGCTTCAATGCCAATTCGCGAATCTCCGCCATTGGAACTTTTTTGTTGGTCAGCGTGGTGTAATATGTTTCCAATGCCGGCCCTGAAAGCACCCGTTCAACGCAACCACCCTTCCCACAATAGCATGGCCCACCAGATTCATCCAGGAAATTGTGT
>JAEUUD010000025.1:0-12604 GCA_016787625.1 Cyclobacteriaceae bacterium | reverse complement strand
GGCAACCTCCGCTGTGTACTTTTGAACGTCGGTTACCGTTCGCAGGGCCGGATGAACAAGGTTCATGTTCTCTGTTGCGCACGGCGCCAATGGGCGGTCGCTGAACTTTAGTTCGATAATACGATCGACAACCCGTTCAGCCATCTTGCGATATCCGGTCAGCTTGCCCCCTGCTATCGAGATCAGGCCAGAATCTGATTCAAAGATCTCATCCTTACGGGAAAGCTCAGATGCAGACTTCCCCTCTTCATGAATGAGCGGCCTCAGCCCAGCCCATGATGACTCTACATCGGCAATCGTGAGGTGCACAGAAGGAAAGGTTCCATTCACCGCATCGACGAGGTACCTGACATCAGAAGGCGATGCAATCACGGCATCCTTACTGTCATGGTAATCGGTATCCGTCGTACCGATGTATGTTATACGCCCCCGAGGTATAGCAAAAATCATCCGGCCATCCGGTACGTCGAAATAGATGGCTTGCCGGACTGGCAGGCGATGATAAGGCACTACGATATGCACACCCTTTGTGAGGTGAAGTGATTTACCCTTTCGTGATCCATCAAGCTCCCTGAGTTCATCCACCCAGGGTCCGGTCGCATTCACAATACAGGAAGTCTTGATTTGAAATGAACCACCGCCATTCATATCACGGGCGTTCAGGCCAACGATGATACCATCTTCATAGACAAAATCAACAGCCTCAACATAATTCAAGAGGAGCGCACCTGCGCTTACAGCTTTCTTGGCAATTTCAATGGTCAGACGGGCATCATCTGTTCTGTACTCGGCATAGATAGCCCCACCTTTTATGTCATCCTGTTTCAGCAGAGGCTCACCAGCAATCGTCTGAATCCTGGTGAGCATTTTCCTCCGATCTTCAGGTTTTACACCGGCGAGAAAATCATAGATCTTCAAACCGATGGAGGTAAGCCAATAACCCAGCCCTTTGCGCTCATAAAGAGGTAACAACATTTTCTCGGGAACAACAAGGTGTGGTGCCAGGCGATGCACAATGGCTCGTTCGCTTCCCACCTCCTTCACGAGGGCAAATTCCAACTGCTTGAGATAGCGAAGTCCGCCATGAATCAATTTGGTCGATCGGCTACTGGTGCCGTAGGCGAAATCCTGACGTTCAATCAAGGCGGTCTTCAATCCACGTGAAGCGGCATCCAAAGCAATGCCAACGCCGGTAATCCCCCCGCCGATGATGATTACATCAAATGATGTCGACTTGAGCCGATCAAGGAACGCGGGTCTCTCAATACTTGATAAAGGCATTGAAATCTATTTATCTATCCAGTTCCTGGTACGCTCAACCGCTTTCTGCCATCCTGCGTAAAGCCTTGACCTGTCTTTCTCACTCATGGCTGGAGAAAATTTTCTCTCCACTTTTCGGTTGGATACAATATCACTTTTCTTCCACCAGCCGATATGTAATCCTGCAAGGTAAGCAGCACCCATGGCTGTCGATTCAATGACAGAAGGTCGTTCAACCTGCGCATCGAGTATGTCTGCCTGAAACTGCATGAGTACATTGTTTGCGCAAGCGCCGCCATCAACTTTCAGACTTGATAGTTTTAAGCCTGAATCAGCTTCCATCGCCTTAAGGATATCTGTTGTCTGGTAAGCCATGGACTCAAGGGTTGCCTTGATGATGTGATCCTTTCCTGTATCACGTGTTAGTCCGAAGATCGCGCCTCGTGCATACATGTCCCAATATGGCGCTCCCAGTCCAGCGAAGGCTGGGACAACGTACACTTCATTCGATCCGAGAGCCTTTGTAGCAAAATATTCTGAATCCTTCGATTGATCGATCATGTGCATGCTGTCGCGCAACCACTGGACAGCTGCACCGGCGATGAAAACACTCCCTTCCAACGCATATTCCACAACGCCGTCAAGACCCCAGGCAATGGTCGTGATCAGACCATTGGATGACTCCTGAGGTTTCCTACCTGTATTCATCAGCATGAAACAACCGGTGCCATATGTGTTCTTGGCCATGCCGGGATCAAAGCATGCCTGACCGAAAAGAGCAGCTTGCTGGTCGCCCGCAACACCTGAAATAGGAATTTGTTGTCCCTGGTAATTCCAGGTTCCATAAGCGTGGGATGAAGGAACAACCGTTGGAAGCATGGAAGCGGGAATTCCAAGTGCCTCCAGCATTTTCTCGTCCCACTTAAGGTCACGGATATTGAAGAGCATGGTGCGGGAAGCATTCGAATAATCCGTCACGTGGGATTTACCTTCTGTCAGGTTCCATATCAACCAGGTGTCGATGGTACCGAACGCAAGCTCACCCTTGGCAGCACGGGCTGCAGCTCCGGGAACATGGTCGAGTATCCACTTGATTTTCGTTCCGGAAAAATAAGAATCGATCACAAGTCCGGTTGACTTTCTCACATGATCCGCAAGGCCTTTCGACTTGAGGTCTTCGCAAATCGGAGCCGTCCGCTTGTCCTGCCAAACGAGGGCATTGTAAATTGGCTCTCCGGATTTCCTATCCCAAACCACCGTTGTTTCGCGCTGGTTGGTAATGCCAATGGCAGCAACCGCTGACGGTGATATCTTGTTCTCTTCCATCACCCGTATGAGCACCCCATACTGGGTCTTCCAGATCTCACGCGGATCGTGCTCCACCCAGCCAGGTTGTGGAAATATCTGCGTGAACTCCTGCTGCGCGATCCCCTTGATCTGTCCTTCACGGTTGACAAGAACTGCCCTTGAACTGGTGGTACCCTGATCGAGAGCGATGATGTAGTTTGGGTTTTGTGTGTTGGACATTGTTTCAGTAGTCAGAAGTCAGAAGTCAGGAGTCAGAAGTCAGTGGTCGGTGTTAGAATAAGGCACTATGGACATACGCTCCCAGCAATCCGCCAATGATTGGTCCTGCGACAGGAATCCATGCGTAGCCCCAGTCAGAAGTTCCTTTGCCGTGAATGGGAAGTATGGCATGAGCGAGGCGCGGCCCGAGATCGCGCGCAGGGTTGATGGCAAAGCCCGTGGTGCCTCCAAGGCTCAGTCCGATCGCTATGATGAGCATCCCAACCACAATGGGGTTCAGGCCTTGCGTAAACTCATTCGATCCTATAAAAAGAATTCCAAGCACCAGTACCGCTGTGGCGATGACTTCGCTAATCAGATTAAAGAATGTATTGCTGACTGCGGGGCTTGTGCAAAACACTGCACGCTTCACGCCTGGGTCCGTTGTCTGCCGCCAATGAGGGTTGTAATGCAGCCAAACCAACACAGCTCCCGTGAAAGCACCACCAAATTGTGCGACGATGTAGCCCGTTACTTCCGTCCATGGGAATTTTCCAAAGACAGCCAGGGCAATTGTAATGGCTGGATTAAGATGCGCCCCACTGATCGCCCCCACCGCGTAGATGGCCATGGTCACGGCGATTCCCCATCCAGCCACGATGGTAAGCCAGCCAGCCTGTTCACTCTTGGTACCTTTGAGGATGACACCGGCCACGACCCCGTTACCCAACAGGATGAGGAGAAGTGTTCCAAAAAATTCAGCGGTGTAGTGGATCATAAGGTTCAGGTATTGTGTGGATGTTGTGTTGCCTCCGAATACTTCCGGTCGCTCGGCATCTTATTGTGATTATGAAGCGCAAAAGAGTATTTTAGGGTATTCAAATTTTATGGTTGAAAATAAGACATTAATAGGAATCAGTGCCGGAAATGAACAACAAATTGCTTGTTGGCGATTTTGAGATCGTAGGGATAGCGACATGAAATTCACTCAGGTAACCATTAAAGATATTGCACGGGAACTCGGCATTTCACCGTCGACGGTTTCCCGGGCGCTCAAGGACCATCCGGACATCAGCGCCAAGACAAAGGAAGCCGTCAATGCCCTTGCCGAGAAGCTTAACTATCAACCCAACATTGTTGCACTTAATCTTCGACAGAAGAAGACATACACGATAGGCGTTATCATTCCTGAACTTGTTCACTTTTTTTTCTCCACGGTGATCAGCGGCATCGAAGACGTTGCCTATCAGGCAGGATATAGCGTCATCCTTGCGCAGTCCAATGAATCCTACGAACGCGAGAAAACTGATATCAAGGCACTCTTCAACAGCAGGGTTGATGGCATGTTGATTTCCGTGTCACGCGAAACGAAAGACTTCGAACACATCGAGTCCGTGATCAACAAAGGTATCCCCGTTGTGTTCTACGACCGCACGTACAAGTCACCACAATACAGCAATGTGGTTGTGGACGACTACATCGGCGCCAAGGAAGCTGTTAGCCACCTGATTGATCAGGGTTACACAAGAATTGCTTTCCTCGAAGGTTCACCAGGTCTGGTGATTACCAATGATCGTAAGCGTGGATATGCTGACGCGTTGCGTGAGCACAAACTCGAAGTGAAGGATGTCTACATACAGGAGTGCGCGACAGGTAGTCTTGAAGAAGGTAAGCGGGCAACCAAAAAGCTCTTGTCGATGCCGGTCCCTCCTGAAGCCATCTTCGCAGCCAATGACCCCATGGCGACCGGAGCCATGCAGAGCATCAAGGAGAAAGGGTTGCGCATACCCCAGGATTTAGGAGTCGTTGGCTTTAGCAACTGGTCATACGGATCGTTGATTGAGCCGTCCCTGACAACGGTGGACCAGCCGGGATTTGAAATGGGACAAGAGGCAGCAAGGCTATTGATCCGACAAATAGAACTCAGCGATAAGAATCAGGGAGATCCGCAGCCAGAAACAAAAGTCCTTAAGACCAGACTTATTGTGAGGGATTCTTCCATCCGCAACAGCCCCGACAGAAAATAGCGCAATCGTTTTCTGAATTATATCCTATCGTTCGTTTGCATCCCCTTTATCTTTGCCATTATTTGACCAGTCAATAACCTAACGCATGCCTTCCGGTGTAAGCAAACGATTTGGACCCATCCTTTCTTTCAAGAAATCGGACCATGGAATTCTCGCCCAAACTTCAAGCGGACTCCTGCGCATCACATTTTTTAGTGACGCCATTGTTCAGGTGACAGCCACCTCTTCAGAATCATTCGATCAATATCCGTATGCAGTACAGGCAGTACCAGCAAGGATCAAATTCGACATAGAAGATACAGCAGACGAAATTACCTTGCGCACGGATGCAATAACCGTCAACATTGCCAAAAATCCAGTCACCGTTCGTTTCGCTGACAAACAAAACCGGATCCTCAATGAAGATGACGCCACGCTGGGTACCTCATGGATTGGTGAGCAGGTAACAACGTACAAAAAGCTCCAGGATGGTGAACGGTTTATTGGGCTTGGTGAAAAGACCGGGCCTCTTGACCGTCGCGGAGCTGGATATCAGAACTGGAACACCGATGCCTTCGCTTATCATGGCGGAGAAGACCCGCTCTACTGCTCTACACCCTTCTATATTGGTCTGCACAACGGGAGACAGTACGGTATCTTCTTTGACAACACACACAAGAGTTTCTTCAATTTTGGTGCCTCCAATGACCGCTTCTCCAGCTTCTCCGCGGATGCTGGTGATATGAATTACTACTTTATCCAAGGCAACTCGGTCGCCGAAATTATTCAACGCTACACGCACCTTACCGGCACAACACCCCTTCCGCCAAAATGGAGCATCGGTTATCAACAATGCAGATACAGCTACTATCCTGATGCTGAGGTAAGAAATATTGCCGATACGTTTCGTCAGAAGCGAATTCCCGCTGATGTGATTGTGCTTGACATCCACTACATGGATAAGTATAAAATCTTTACGTGGGACAACAAGAATTTTCCGGATGCGAAAGGACTAATCAATTACCTGCGGTCAAAGGATTTTGAAGTGGTGCTCATGTGTGATCCTGGCATCAGGAAAGAAAAAGGTTATGAACCATATGATGACGGCATCGCCCAGGATGTCTTTGTCAAGTACCCCGACGGTACACCCTATACTGGTCAGGTATGGCCAGGATGGTGTCACTTCCCCGATTATACAAGGCCAGCCACAAGGGCATGGTGGAAGGAAAAACTTGGTGCGTATTCATCCATTGGTGTTCAGGGATACTGGAACGACATGAATGAAATAGCCACGTGGGGTCACATGCTTCCCGACAACCTGGAATTCAACCATGATGGGCAACCCTCAACATCGAGGAAGGCCCGTAACATCTATGGATTTCAGATGGCACGCAGTACCTACGAAGCAGCTCGTGAACTACTCGGTGGAAAACGACCATTCAACCTCACGCGTGCCGGATACTCCGGCGTTCAGCGGTACGCCGCCGTTTGGACCGGTGATAACGTGTCGTACGACGAGCACATGATGCTCGGAATCAGGATGGTCTCTTCACTCGGTCTTGCAGGTGTTGCCTTCGCCGGATATGATGTGGGAGGTTTTGTCGGCGAGGCCAGCACCAAACTCTTTGCAAGGTGGATTTCTATTGGCGCCTTCTCCCCGTTCTTCCGTGGTCACACCATGGTCAATACAAAAGACGCCGAGCCCTGGGCCTTCGGAGAAGAGGTGGAGCAGATCTCGCGCAACTACATAAGGTTCAGGTACCAGCTGATGCCTTACCTGTATTCGATATTTCAGGAAGCATCCGTCAATGGAATGCCCGTCCAACGCTCGCTGGCCATCACTTACTCTCACGATGCCCGTGTGTACCAGCCTCATTTCCAGCATCAGTATCTTTTTGGTCCGTCCATTCTCGTTGCACCCGTTGAAAGTCAAAAAGATTTTGTCAAGGTATTCTTCCCTGAGGGGGACTGGTACTACCTGTTTGACGGACGAAAAATCTCCGGAGATCAGGAAGTGATCATAGAAAGTCCCATTCACAAGCTTCCCGTGTTCATTAAAGCTGGCGCTATCCTGCCCATGCAGAAGCCGGTGCTTCATACGAAGGAGAAAACGGAAGAACTGATCCTGCATATCTATTGTGGTGCCGGCGATCACAGCTTTCAATACTACGACGATGATGGTACGACGTACGCCTTTGAAAAGGGTGCGTTCAGCTCGAGGGTCATCCGCTACTCAGGGAACAAGAATACTGTCCTCATTGAAAAGCAGGAAGGGTCGTTTGCGAACGGTATGAAGCAGGTAAAGGTCGTTCTGCATGGAAGCGAATCACCTCAGCAGGTCACCGTCAACGGGAAGGCAATAAAAACCACGGTTACCCGAATGACCTTCTTTGAACCGCTGGAGAAATATGATCCCATCGCAGATCCTGATTCCATGGGAGATGAAGAAGTGACAGCATTCACTTGTCCCTATTCCACATCCACCATAGAAATTTCCTGGTGATGAGAGCCATTCAACAACGGCTGACAAAATCATTCTTTGCTTTGCTGAGTCTGCCTTCCACGGCCATGGGGTTTGCTCTTTCTGTTCAAATCTCCGCGCTGAGCTGGATCTTGTCGACGCAATATCAACTTGATATTCATGAAGTAGGTATCGTGTGGGCAGCCGGTCCGATTGCCGGAATCGTCGGCCAGGTCGTTATCGGTTTGATCAGTGACAAGACATGGTTTTGGGGAGGACGTCGCAGACCTTTCATCTGGATTGGCGGTACGATGGCTTCCCTCAGCCTGCTCGCCCTTCCTTACCTTGGCGCCATCAGCGAAAGCACGGGCATCAAGCTGCTGGCCGTGGCACTGCCGGTTGCACTCCTTCTTGATCTGTCCATCAACATCAGCTTCAACCCCACGCGATCCATCATCGCCGACGTCACACCGGAAGGCGACAAACGGACACAGGGCTACACATGGATGCAGACCATTTCAGGTATGTTTGGCGTCCTCGCCTATGCTATAGGAGCCATCAGCGGCAATTACACACTGATCTATTTCAGTGTCTTTCTCGTTTTTCTTTTTTCAATGTTACCCCCGATGTTTATCGAGGAACCAATAACGCTGATAACAACAGGACCTTCTGCAGCCGAAGGTAAAGCCTCGAGTCAGGGTGAGTTGTACCGGATATATGTGGCCCATGGATTCTGCTGGCTTGGCGTGCAGACCATGTTTGTCTACATGATCTTTTTTGTCAAGGAAAATATGCTCATCACTGCCGATGATGCATCAGGACAGGTTGTCTCCATTTCATTTCTTGTGCTTAATACTGTCGGATTCATATTGCCTGCTTTCGTCCTTGAGCCCCTTGCCCGGAAGATTGGCAGGGTTCGTGTCCACACCCTGTCGATGGTCTGTATGGCCGCCGGGTATTTACTCATCGTCATTGCCGGAACAAGCCCTGTACTCGTTTACACCTTCATGGCGATAGCCGGAATTGGTTGGGCTGCTACAGTAAGCCTTCCCTTCGCCATCATGACGGAGAAAGTCGACAAAAGGAAAATGGGCTTTTTCATGGGCATCTTCAACCTTTCTGTGGTGATCCCACAGTTATTGGTTAGCCTGGTGCTTGGCGGCATCATACAGGTCGCTGCCGACAAGTCGATCATCTTCATCATCAGTGCAGTGTCACTGGGACTTTCCGCCATCATGTGGACATTCGTCAAAGAAGAAGCAGTCGGGCAACAACCAACAACATCACCTAGGTAGTCATTCATCCATCACATGACTCAAATCAGACAACGACTTTCCTTCTGGCAGATCTGGAACATGAGTTTCGGATTCTTTGGCATACAGTTCGGTTTTGCCCTTCAGAATGGCAACGCCTCACGCATACTGACAACATTCGGTGCCGATGTCGAGCACCTGAGTTGGTTCTGGCTTGCCGCACCCCTGACAGGCATGCTCGTGCAGCCACTCGTTGGATACTACAGTGACCGCACCTGGACCTCGCTGGGCAGACGAAGGCCATACTTTCTCGCGGGATCAATCCTTGCCGCATCTGCACTGATGCTGATGCCCAATGCTCAAGCACTTGCCATTCTGCTACCTCCTCTTTACATCGGCGCCGGCATCCTTATGGTAATGGATGCTTCTTTCAACATTGCCATGGAGCCCTTTCGCGCGCTCGTCGCTGACCTCCTTCCTGCAGATCAGCGTACCCTTGGTTTCTCCATCCAGACATTTCTCATCGGGCTTGGAGCAGTAATAGGTTCATGGTTGCCCTACATCTTTGCCGAATGGTTTCAAGTGGAGAAAACTACCATCGATGGTACAGTGCCCGACAACGTGACCCTCTCGTTCTATGTGGGTGCCGTGATCTTTCTTGTTGCCATTCTTTGGACGGTGGTGACCACGAGAGAGTTCCCTCCCGACACAGAGTATCTCAAAGAGGATGCAGGTGGCAAGAAAGGGATCAGTCAGATTCTGTCAGACTTCAGGCATATGCCAAAGACCATGAAACAGCTTGGCCTCATACAGTTCTTCTCATGGTTTGCCTTGTTCTCGATGTGGGTGTTCACCACGTCGGCCGTCGCTACGCATGTCTATGGCCTGTCACCAGACGACCGGTCATCACCGGCGTTCAATGATGCTGCTAACTGGGTGGGAATTATTTTCGGTGTTTATAATGGCGTATCGGCGATCTATGCACTTATGCTTCCGTTCATCGCCGCCAAACTGGGAAGAAAAACAACACACGCCATTTCGCTCACTGCCGGAGGTCTTGGATTGATCTCTATTTACTTTATTCACGATCCCATGCTGCTGCTTGTCTCCATGATTGGGGTTGGCATCGCCTGGGCCAGCATTCTCGCCATGCCTTATGCCATCCTGGCCGGTGCCATTCCACCGCAGAAGATGGGAATCTATATGGGTGTCTTCAATTTCTTTATTACACTTCCTCAAATTGTCAACGGCATTATCGGAGGTCCTGTTGTGAAATATCTATACAGTTCCAACACGATCTATAGCATCGTCACAGCAGGTATATTCCTGCTCATAGGTGCCTTCTGTGTCCGGTTTGTTGATGACCGTGATGATCCCGTTGCGACCCATTAGAATTGTTGGTAGCTTCATACAAGATCACATGAGGATTCTCTACCTGGCTATACTGCTCCTTTGCGCCTGCCTTTCGGCAACAGCACAAGGGCAGGGTGACTATCGAAAAGTACTGAGCACACTTCGCAGCTTTGCTGTGTCAGATTCCATTCGGCTGCAGCCGTTGGTTGATCTCTGGTGGAACGAGCGTAAGTCAAAGAAAGAAGTGCCTCTCATTGCCGAAGACTCGGTCGCGTTTTTCTACCGCGGACCAGCCTCCAAGGTAGAGTGGATGGGCGACTTTAATGCCTGGGGTTACAAGACCGACTTTAAGAACAAAGGAAAGCGTGTGAAGAATACCGACATCTGGCTCCTCACCTGTTCATTTCCCAAATCCGCGCGCCTTGATTACAAACTGGTTATTAACGGAAGTTCGTGGATACTCGATCCAATTAACCCACGGCAGCAGTGGTCTGGTGTTGGTGGTGGCAGTCCGAATTCTGAACTGCGCATGCCTGATTGGAAAGAAGATCCCATTCTCACACAACGCAACAACATTCAGCATGGTACCATCACAAAGGATCTCGTGATTGACAGTAAATCCATGGGTTATCAGCTCACCTATAGTGTCTACCTTCCCGCAGGCACTGCACCAACGTCACGGCTTCCTGTACTCTTCACCACCGACGGCAACGAGTACCTCATGCCGGAATTGGGCAACATGGCTACCATTCTCGACAACTTGATTGCTGATGGGAAGATTCCTCCCATCGTGGTTGTCTTTGTTGATCACAGGGAACCAATCAACCGGTCGAATAACAGGCGCATGCAGGAACTGAACATGAATGAGAAGTATCTGGCTTTCTATACGAAAGAACTTATTCCCTTGGTGGAAACTAATTTTCCTGTTCGTCGTGATCCTGCTCACCGGGGAATCCTTGGCACCTCCATGGGCGGGCTCACCTCCGCTTACTTTTCATTTAGCCGCCCCGACGTCTTTGGACTGGCAGGTATTCAATCGCCGGCATTCTGGTCCAGGCCAGAGGTCTACAATCTTTGCGACAGTATCACCGGGCCCAAGGTCAGGGTGTTTATGACTTCAGGACTCATCAACGACACCAGTGAAGGCGCTCGTCGGATGAAGGAGGTTCTGCAAAAGAACGCCTGTACGTACCAGTACCGGGAGACGCAGGAAGGACATTCCTGGGGCAATTGGCGCAACCTGATCGATGATATCCTCATTGATTTATATGGGACCCCTTAGTCCTTTGGCCATTGCCACATTGGCCGCAACTTTATAATTTGAGGCACCAATTTTGCCTTTCTATCATCAATGAAAAAAGCAATTGTCATTCTTGGCTTACTCGCTGCACTGGAAGGGTGCACATCCGGTAAAGCGGCCCTTTCTCATGGCAACTACTATGAAGCCGTCATCGAATCGGTCAATCGCCTGAGGGGAAGTCCCGACAATAAGAAAGCAAAGGCTGTGCTCGAGCAGAGCTATCCCCTGGCCATCGAATACATCGAAACAGGCATTCAGAATGACATCAAAGCAGATGATCCCCGCAAGTGGCGCAACGCGGTGAAAGGGTATGAGAAAATCAATTTCATCAACGATCAGATCAAGACCTCGCTTGGCGCAATGCGCATCGTCAGTCAGCCCACAACAAGGTTCACAGAACTGAAGGAAGCGAAGGCAAAAGCAGCAGAGGAAACATACACCGAGGGCATCACGGCATTGATGAAGAACACACGCGATGATGCCAAGCAGGCCTACTTCAATTTCCAGGAAGCCAACAACTATGAACCCGGTTATCGCGAAAGCATCGAGATGATGAACCAGGCAGAATTCAATGCCACGCTCAGGGTGGCATATGAAGAAATCAATGCATCAACCATCAACTACGGAAGCCTTCAGCCTGTCATCAATTCATTGAAGCGGCAGTTTCTCTCTTTCAAGCCTGCCAGTCAGCGCGATACTGTTCCGCCACACCAGTTGCTCCGCATTGTCTTTAACGGATACCGCGAAGACGGCTCCGCCAAGACAACGACAAGCCAGGAAACACTTTCCAAAGATGTGAAGACGGGAGAGAAAAAAGGTCCTGATGGCAAGATGCAGGATGTCATGACGACGGTGACCGCCAAGATCACCTACTATCGAAAGGTGAAGAGCTCCAGAAGTGCATCGATGGTGACCATCACCGATGCCGCTACGCAGGGGGTGCTGCAAAGCGAAACTGTTGAAGGCCGGGCATCCTTTCAGGCTGACTGGGCTACGTATACCGGTGACGTCAGGGCTTTGAACAGTTCACAGCAAAGCCTGTGTAAGGCCAAGGAAACTTTTCCCAACGACCGGGACCTGTACAACCAGTCCATGCGCAACCTGGAGGCCAACCTTGAGCGGGAGCTGAAGAGTTTCTACAGCCGGTACTAATACTCGCTGTATTGTCCGGTGGCCGACATGGTAAAGCAAACCATTTCACGCTATTACTGGTTATAAAGGCATTACCATGAAAACAATCATTCTCCTCGCTTTCATTGCCCTGTCTGGAGCGGCAGCGGCTCAAAGTTCAACGAAACAACCCATGAATTCATCCAATTTGCAACTGGCCACCTTTGGCAACGGCTGCTTCTGGTGTACAGAAGCCGTATTCCTCGACGTTAAAGGCGTTACCAAAGTAGTATCAGGCTATGCTGGCGGCACCGTGAAAAACCCTACCTACAAGCAGGTCTGCACGGGAGAAACG
>JAEUUD010000259.1 GCA_016787625.1 Cyclobacteriaceae bacterium | reverse complement strand
ACACGCTCAAATTCTTCAAAGACCTTAGCCTTGACAAGCGTCTGAAGGGAAGACTCTGAAATATGTGCGCCAATCAAGATTGATTTAGCCATCCCTCCGGCGTTAAGGGATTTATCCTGGAAGACAGGCACATCTTGTAAGTACCTAAGGACCACCGCCTCTTGTTTCGGCTTCGAGGCAAGGGTCTCAAATAGCTTTTCCAGTTTCTTCTTCTCCTGATAAGCTGCCGTTAGTCGGATGCGCTTTTCTGTCTTTGGCTTGTACTTCTCTTTAACCTTTTCAAAAAGAATAATGGCTTCTTTGGAAGCCATGGATTTCAAAATGCTGTAAAGTGATTTGGCATCGAGCAACCTGGCTACCTCCGTATAGGTCAATGTTTCAGTTTGCAGATGGTTGATCAGCATGCGCTCCTTTTCAGAGAAGTCAAATGATGACTCCTCAAGATGAAAGGCAGGATGAAGCTGCACCATGGACTCACTTGACAGCTTTAATCCTGCAGGCAGTGCCGCGTTAAGTACTTCACCTACAGAGCACATGTAATAGTGGGCTATCCAGTCAAGGAGTTGGAGCTGAATGGGAAGAAAGCATTCGGTTTCATCGAGAACTTCCAGGAGATACTTCGCTTCGTAGGTTGAGGGAGGTGAATGATGCACCCTGGAGATGATGCCAGTGAGAATTTTCCTCGCCCCGAAAGGCACAATCACGCGCATGCCAACCCTTACCTGTTCATTCCATGCTGAGGGTACCCGGTAAGTGAACAGCTTCCGGATGGGCACAGGAATAGTCAGGTCGACGAACAAGGTTTGTCCGCTGTCAAGCTCCGGAAGTTTTGACGCTGTCATGAGGGCATCTGGCTTTCGTTGGACATCAGCTTGAGTGCTTCGGCACTTGTCGTTACCGGAAGCTTACACGTTTTGTTGGTGCAAACGTGAATCTGCGTTTTATCCCTGCTCTCTTTGCCGGAGATCAAAGGTAATGTGCTTGTCGTGGCAGATCCCAGGAGGACGCTGTTGGACAGGAACGTCCGTGCAAGCTGGTCACGCATGGATGTTGCCTCAGGGCCGGTGATAACAATCTCGTAGAATGGAAAGGTAATTTCCAGGGCGAGCATTCCCCAGTTGGACATGTACGACGGTTCTTCGAGTGTCAATCGACGGAGTGATGTGACCATTTTTATGGCTTCCTTTTTCCATTCGTCACGATCGAGGAGGGTACCCAGTCTGAAAAGATTGCGCGCCATGACTGAATTGGAAGCAGGTATGACGTTGTCCAGGACTTCTTTCCGGCGGGCAATCAGCTGCTCTGCATCACTGCCGGCAATAAAATAGAATCCGTCGGCATCGTCAATGAATACTTTTGTAACACGTTCGCACAAGGCTGCCGCTTTGGTGAGGAGTGATTCATCCCAGCAACATTCGTAAAGAGCGATATAAGCACTGATCAGATGTGCGTAGTCTTCGAGAAATCCTTCTGTGCCTGAACGACGATCCCTGAAGGTGCGGAATATTGTCGTGCCTTCCATGAGGTTGGCTTCGATAAAGGCTATGATCGATCGGGCTGCCTGCAGGTGAAGGGGATCTCCAAACGTCTTATAGGCATCGGCAAATCCCACAACGAGCATGGCATTCCACGAGGTGATGATCTTGTCGTCGAGTCCCGGCCGAATCCGGTTCTCACGATGCTTCAGCAATTTCAACCTGGCGGACTTCAACGCTTCCTGTTCTTCATGTGTAGCTTGAATAGAGCGGAAGAGAATGTTGCGTCCGTGTTCCCAGTTGCCTTCATCCGTTACCTGGTAGTACAGACTGAACGCATCAGTCTGATCAGCCAGGATTTTGTTGATCTCCTCATTGGTCCAGGTATAAAACTTTCCTTCTACTCCTTCGGAGTCTGCGTCAAGGGCGGAGTAGTACCCGCCGCCTGGATGTTTCATCTCACGATTGAGCCACCCGATGGTTTCATAGACAACATCACGGAATACAGGATCGGGAGACAACCGGTACGCTTCCGAATACAAGCTGATGAGTTGCGCGTTGTCATAGAGCATTTTTTCGAAATGCGGCGCAAACCATCGGCCATCAACAGAGTACCTTGAAAACCCTCCGCCGATCTGGTCGTAGATCCCACCGGCAGCCAATTGCCGCAGGGTGAGCAGAACCATGTCCAGCGAGGCCTGGTTTTTGGTCATATGGTGGTAGCGCAGCAACCACATCCAGATGGTAGGCATGACAAACTTCGGAGCCTTGTCCAGCCCACCATAGACATTGTCAAACTTGCTTTCCAGAATTGCATACGTCTGACGAAAGTCTTCGGTGGCAAAGGCTGCTGGTTCTGAAACGAAACGAGCCATCTCGCCCGATCTCAGATGCTTCGCCAGCTCTTCTGATGACTGGTTAATGTCGGACCTGCGTTCCTTGAAAGCCCGTGACAGTTGAATGATTAACTGAGCCCAGTTCTTTGGTGGAAAATATGTGCCTCCGTAAAATGGCTTCTGGTCAGGTGTAAGAAACACATTCAGCGGCCAACCTCCGTTGATGCCCATCGCCTGAACGGCATCCATGTACAGCTGATCGATATCGGGTCTTTCTTCGCGGTCGATCTTGATGCAAACGAGATGTTCATTCATGACAGAGGCGATCTCTGCATGCTCGAAGCTCTCACGTTCCATCACATGACACCAGTGACAGGAGGAG
>JAEUUD010000258.1 GCA_016787625.1 Cyclobacteriaceae bacterium | reverse complement strand
ATGTCAGAGTGCCTTTCACCATAATAGCTTTTGTACATCGTCACCGCCCGCTCATAGTATCCAAGTGAAGCCGTTGGATTACCCATCTGGCCGTAGGTAAGCCCCAGGTTGACCAGGGCGAGTGCCTGGTTAGGGTGACCGTTTGGATAGATCTTTTTCCAGATAGCTTCCGCTGTCTCGAAACTGGTCACTGCATCACCGTAAAGTTTCAGCTGACGGTAAACAAATCCAAGGTTGTTGTTGGCGATGGCGATCTTTCGGTGTTCTGAGCCGTGCAGCTTTTCATACACAGCCATTGCCTTATCGTAGTATTCAAGCGCTTTGTCCGGGTTGGTTGAAGTATAGATGAGGCCGAGGTCATTATAGGAGGCGGCAACTTCTTCGCTGGCATCGCCCAGAAGCCGTTGACGCAGCTGCAGGGCGACCAATCCATTTTCTTCAGCCTGACTCAATTTTCCTGTCGTGGTGTACACGAGGCTGATATGGGCAAGGCACCTGGCGGCCTCCAATGTGCCTGACGCTCCGGCGCGCTGAAACAGGTCAAGGGCTTCCTGTAGATTGCTTAAGGCGATATCATTACGTCCTTTGTTGAGAAAGAGAAAGCCAAGGTCGGTCTTTGTTTCAGCCAGCAGGAACGGATTGTTTGAACTGCCCGTCAGTCGCTGCAGAACTTCTTCCGCTTCATCGAGCTTGCCTTCCAGAATAAGAATCTCGCTGAGTCTGTTTTGTACGCGGTGGTGTATTTCAGGGGAAGGATTTGCTTGCGAAAGCGACTCCACCAATTGACGTGCTGCCGGCAGGTCAGACGCCGCAATCAAGGAGTCAAGCTTCTTCAGCTGGGATGACTGCGCCGATGCGTTGAGCAGGGAAAACAGCAGCAATACAATGAGCAGCCCGTGTCTCATTTAGAAGCGGTAAGCGTAGCTAAGCGATGACACCAGTTCACGGGTAAGCCCGTCGGGGCTGAATTCCCGCTGTTCGATTTTGTGGCCGACGAGCAGGCGTACGCTTGAGCGGGCGTTAAAATTGTATCCGGTTGTCACGATCCAGGAAAGGGCAAGCCCCTTGGCTACGTTGCCCTTCGCATCAACGCTGGTGCGCACGCCATTGAAATTGGTTATGACGTCTGCACGAATCCGGTAAATGGGCAGCAACCCAACAGAGAAGTTAAACCTTGAAAGCCTGAAGTTGCGTTCGACGCGTAGCATGACGTCAATTCCCCGGAAGAGGTCAGTAGAGTTGGGGTATCGCTGGATGTATTCCTGTTCGGCAGGATCATCCGATATCCATCGGTGCCAGTCAAACTTGTTCCCGTTCTGATTGAGTGGAACCTGAATGCCGGTAGCAAAGAGCCATTTTCGATTAATCAGAGAAATGCCTGCGATGGCATCATAGGTGCCGAGGCTGGTCTGGTAGTACATGGGCAGGGGATTGGGCCCTGCCATGGTGTTGGAGTTGTTCGTAGGCAATTTGGCCCCGAAGGAAAGATTCAAGTCAAAGCGGTCGGAGCTATAGATGTTTCGGGTATAGCACAGCGAGATGTCGCCGATGGACTGTGTATTGGCCAACTGACCGGTCACCCACTGATATGGAACTTTTACCTGAAAGGCATTGCGGCTGTTCAGGGCGAAGTTGAAGTCCATGTTGGCAACGTAGATAATCGGCGTCAGCGAGGTGGATCCTCTGTAGAAGCTGACCTCCATCGTTTTCAACTTGAGTTGAACGCGCTTGTTGAATGGTTGGTCGGGCTTCATGGCGCCCATGGTACAAAAGCCGGCGTCGCTGCAACCCTGTCCAAAAAGCGGGGCAGATGAAGCAATCAGGAAGAGGATGATGCTAAAGCTAAGCGACCTGTTCATGCCTGCTAAGGTAGCAGGATGCGATCAACTTTGGAAAACACTAAACGGCTGAAGCCGCCGGATTACATACCAAGGCTCTGGTTCTCGATGGAAGCCAGTTCAATAATCTTGGCGTACTCGGCAGGATTGAGATCGTTGAAGAAGTAGTGAATGGGGTTCACCTGCGCGCCGTTGATAAACACTTCATAGTGCAAGTGTGGCGCTGTGGAAAGGCCGGTGTCTCCTACATACCCGATCAGGTCACCACGCTTCACCCGTTGTCCATTTCGGACGACGAACATGTGCATGTGCGCGTAACGTGTGCGGTACCCAAAGCCATGGTCAATCTCCACTTTCTTGCCGTAGCCGGTGAAACTGATTTCCACATTGTCGACACTGCCGTCGGCGGCTGCGTAGATGGGTGTTCCAATGGGCGCTGCGAAGTCAATGCCGTGATGCATTTTCCTCACTTTGTATATCGGATGGATGCGGATGCCGTAGCCTGACGCAAGCACAACGGTTTGTTTTTTAGGAACGGGCTGAATGGCCGGAATGGCAGCGAAGAGTTTTTCCTTATTGTCAGCAAGTTCAATGATCTCATCGTGTGACTTCGACTCGATGTATACCTTCCGGCGCAGCTTGTCGACGGTTTCGTTAAGCTTGATGATGATGTCTTCGTGACCGATGTCCTTATCACGGATGTCTTCATAGCGGTCAGAACCACCTATACCTGCTTCACGTATGGTCTTATCGATGGGCTCTGATCCGAGTACAACGCGATAGATGTTGTCATCGCGGTAGCTCATTTCAGCAAGAATCTTGTCAAGGTTATCGACCTTGGCTTGAAGGTCCTGGTAGTAGAACTCAAGTTCT
>JAEUUD010000257.1 GCA_016787625.1 Cyclobacteriaceae bacterium | reverse complement strand
ATCCGCTGAGTAACCAATGTAGTATCTCCCTGACTTCTCCGATTCAAGGATATAGACATAAAACATGTACCCGGGACCCCGACTCCGCTTTGCTGCGCCGAGGGCAGGCGGGAGTTGAACCCCGACTGCGCGAAACGCTTCGTCGAGGGCTAGCCCGTACAGATATTACTATCCATCCCGATGTTTCATCGGGACGTGTCTTTACCGATCAGCTTCGCAATGTAGCTGCGGCTCTTCTGCGACTTGATCTCCCGTTCTCGCCTGACAGCTTGGAGCTCAGTGTCTAACTCCTCTGCATATACCTTTACCCAAGGCCTGTAATTCCTAGTCGACTTTACCTTCCCCAAATTGTGCTCCAATAGCCTCCGGTCCGGATCCGCTGAGTAACCAATGTAGTATCTCCCTGACTTCTCCGATTCAAGGATATAGACATAAAACATGTACCCGGGACGGGAGTTGAACCCGTACAGATATTACTATCCACAGGATTTTAAGTCCTGCGTGTCTACCAGTTCCACCACCCGGGCAGGAATAGCGCTGCAAATATCCAAAAGTAACTCGTGCCTGAAAGACGTCAGGCCTTTTTGCTTACTACAGCTGACCTGAGCATGGCCAACGACGTATAAATGATGACCGCGATGACCAGCCATCGGAGCGTATCAAGGGGAAGGGATTTTACCACAAACGCGGCGATGAGCACGCCCACCAGTCCTGTAAAACTAATAATGGCCGACGCTCGACGGTTGTAAACGCCAGCCCGGATGAATCGGATGGATGCCAACGGCATCAGCACAGCGCACGAGCCCATCATAATCGGAAACGCCACCGCCGGCGACAAGCCTAGCGCAAACACCAGCGCCATACACGGTGCGTAAAGGCCGATTCCAGCCGTCATCAGGGCTCCAAGGATGAAGTTGATACCAACCGCAAACCACAATTTTGCTCCTTCCAAGCCGATGGCTTCACCACCACCCTGGATGAGGTTGAAGCGCGTTGCAAGCATGAAGCCTGCTGTGATCAGCAGCGCCACGCCCATCGTGTATTGTATCCTTCGCTCCTGGAATTTTGCGACGATGCCCGCTCCCAGCACCGCACCCAGACCGGATGCGGCGAGCATGAGGGTGAGTGTTACCGGTTCTACTTCTATGATGCGAATGAAAATAATCCCCTGCGCAATGGTTGGAATGGCGTTGGCAACGTTGAGCGTCGCCGGGATCAATCGGTCTTCCGACTGCTTGGTGAACTTGAACATCGCCGTCTCCGTCGCGAACGAACCGATACCCAACGTGTCGAAGAAATTGCCAATGAAACCAATGACGCCGGTTTTCCACCAACTGTTGGCCTCAAGCTGGTTGCGGTGTGCATAGATGTCCCTGAAAAGGACGATACCGACCACGACGGCGAGAACGGCGAAGGTGATCCAGATAACAGTAATCAGCATGATGTTGGGCTAAGCCTAAGTGCCAAGAAAGCACCTATTTTCCATATCTTGGTAATGGAATTATCAAAAGGTTCCTCCATGGCTACATATCCCAGCCTGTTCAACGATGTGATTGGCCCTGTTATGCGGGGGCCTTCCAGTTCGCATTGCGCAGCTTCCCTGCGCATCGGCAGGATGTGTCGCGACCTCATGGAAGGTGAAATCAAGGAGGCGCTGATTGAGTTTGATCCCAACGGCTCCCTCGCTACTACGCACAAGGGACAGGGCTCCGACATGGGCCTGTTTGGCGGGTTCATGGGATGGGAAGCTTTTGACGAACGCCTTCCCGACTATCTGCAGGCACTCGATGCCGCCGGTATCAAAACGGAAATTGTCATCCATCCCATTGGCGCGACCCATCCGAACACGTACAAAATCACCTTGAAGAACTCCACTGAAACCAGAATGCTCACTGCACTTTCTCTGGGCGGCGGCATGATTGAGGTGATCGAAATAGATGGCTCACAGGTGAGCATGGCAGGAGATTATTTTGAAACCCTTGTATACACCGACTCACCCAACAAGGTCATCGCGCTCCTGGAGAAATCCTTTGATGCAGAAAAAATTATTCACAACGGCACAAGGCCGTTTGTTGAAATCCGGTCCGATAAATTTCTCGATGAGGGACTTTGCGATGAGCTGAGACATATCGGGGGAGTTTCGGCCATCAAGAAAATCGCACCGGTGCTTCCTGTGTTGTCGCGGCGCAACATGAAGGTCCCCTTTATCACGGCTGAGGAAATGCTGGCCTATAATACCGGCAAGAACCTTGCGCTTTGGGAACTTGCTGTCGACTATGAATGTGCCCGCGGAAATCTCTCCCGCGACGAGGTTTTCGATAAGATGCGTGCCATTGTTCGCATCATGCGCAATGCCATCGAACTTGGCCTGAAAGGAACGACCTATGCGGACCGGATTCTCGGACCACAGTCAGTGACGTTTAATGAGCGAATGAAGAAAAAGGCGCTGGTGGAAGGTGGTGCCCTCAATACGGTGATCATGTACACTTCGGCGATGATGGAAGTCAAGAGTTCGATGGGTGTGATCGTTGCCGCGCCTACGGCCGGATCTTGTGGTGCACTGCCGGGCGCCATCTTTGGGACGGCCGACACACTTAAATTAAGTGAAGACGATATCGTGAAAGGCATGCTGGCAGCTGGTATGATCGGCATCTTCATCGCTGCCCATGCAACATTCGCTGCCGAAGTGGGAGGCTGTATGGCAGAGTGTGG
>JAEUUD010000256.1 GCA_016787625.1 Cyclobacteriaceae bacterium | reverse complement strand
AGTGAGCGCTTCAGAGCAACGGGCAGAGTATGGCCTGATGCTGGGCACCCGCCTGATGCAGCGTAATAATGGCGATGGGTTTACCATCGATGCCTGTATTGGCTACGACCTTGGTTATCGCGTCTTTGATGTTGATCCTATGGTGGCACCACTTTTCGCTGGCGTGAATCAAAACAACTTCTCACATAGCTTTAGATTTGTATTGAATTTTGGGTACTCGTTTTCGTTTGACGGAAGAAGGTAGGGCTAGAAGCAGAAGCTAGAATCTGGAAGCTAGAAGCTAGAAGAATACAGAATACAGAATACAGGAGTCAAAAGACAGACACCCAGACACCCAGATACTCAGACACCCAGATACTCAAATACCCGATACCCAGACCCTTCCTTCCTTCATTTAAAGGCCAACACCTTTCATGAATAAACAAATCGAACTATCTCTTCCTCCTGAATTAGCATTTGATGAAGAGCATTTTCAGGCAAGTTGTGCAGAGCAACTGCATTTGACTGCTGAGCAGGCTTTTCGTGTGATCAAGCGATCCATCGATGCCCGTGGAAAACAGGTTGTTGTGCGACTTTTGGGGGAGATCGTGCACAAGGGTGAGGCGTTGCAAAAGATCGATTACAAGAAGCCATCCATTGATGTGTCGAAAGGCAGACAGGTAGTGATTGTTGGTGCAGGACCTGCGGGATTGTTCGCCGCTCTAAGACTGCTGGAAGCCGGAATCAAGCCCGTGATTCTGGAGAGGGGCAAAGATGTTCAGGCGCGCCGTCGGGACCTGGCAGCCATCAACAAGGACCATGTCGTCAACCCACACTCCAACTATTGCTTTGGGGAAGGTGGCGCTGGCACTTACTCGGATGGCAAGCTGTACACACGGTCATCCAAGCGTGGGAATATCCAGCGCATCCTGCAGATACTCGTTGTGCACGGAGCGAAGGAAGAAATCCTGTACGACGCCCATCCTCACATTGGCACCAATAAACTGCCGGTACTGATCCAGGAAATACGCAACACCATCCTCGCCTGTGGCGGCGAGATTCGGTTCGACACACATGTCGATGGGCTTGTCGTGTCGAATGACGAACTGAAAGGTGTGAAGACGTCAGCAGGACACACTTTCATGGCAGAAGCCTGTATCCTGGCGACAGGCCACTCAGCCCGCGATATTTTTGAGATGCTTCACCGGATAAAAGTCAGGATAGAAGCAAAACCCTTTGCCATCGGTGTACGGGTCGAGCATGACCAGAGGCTCATCGATTCGGTTCAGTATCACTGTGACGGAAATCGGGGCGACTTTTTGCCCGCGGCTTCCTATTCGCTGGTTGCACAGACGACGTCAGGCGGTCGCGAACGCGGTGTCTTTTCATTTTGCATGTGCCCAGGTGGATTCATCGTGCCGTCGGCTACCGCTCCAGGCGAAGTAGTCGTTAATGGAATGAGCCCGTCGCGGCGTGACTCTCGCTTTGCCAACTCGGGCATTGTCGTTGCTGTGGGCCTCGAAGACCTTGCGGCCTATCGTCAGCATGGACCGCTGGCCGGAATGTATTTTCAGAAGATGGTAGAACAAAAGGCATGCACGATGGCAGGCGGTACACAGGTGGCACCAGCTCAACGCCTGGTTGACTTTACGAATCAGAAGGCGTCATCATCTTTGCTGGAGACTTCCTACCAACCGGGTCTCGCGGCCGCGGATGTTGGTAGTTTATTTCCAGATTTTATCACCGATAGCCTCCGAATGGGATTGAAGGCCTTCGGCGCAAAAATGAAAGGCTATTTGACGAACGAAGCGCAGGTAGTCGGTGTTGAAAGCAGGACGTCGTCTCCAGTAAGGATCCCCCGTCATGCAGAAACACTTGAGCATGAAGGCCTGAAGCGGCTTTTTCCTTGCGGCGAGGGAGCTGGCTACGCTGGAGGTATTGTGAGTGCGGCCATGGACGGCGAACGCATCGCGGAGGCAGTGATTAGTAAGTATTTCAAATGAGCAAGAGGACAGTTATTATTGGGGCATCACCTAATCCGGCAAGATATTCTTACCGTGCCGCGGAGATGCTCATCGAACACGGACATGAGATCGTGCCGGTGGGTATCAAGAGGGGCGCAGTTTTTGGGAAGGACATTCTCGATGTACGTAGCGCTCCGGCTATTGATGATGTGGATACCGTCACGCTTTACGTGGGTGAAGGCAATCAGGAGGGTTTACAGGCCTACATCGAAAAGCTCAGGCCCCGTAGGGTGATCTTCAATCCCGGTGCGGAAAACACCGCTATGGCAAAACACCTTGAGAAGGTTGGTATTGAAACCCTTGAGGCTTGTACTCTGGTGATGCTGAGGAGCGGACAATATTAGGCGTTGGGAATTGGGTGTTGGCTGTTAGCAACTACCGACGTACCGATTACCGACCTACCGGTTATTCAACCACGGCACTCATACAAACGATCTTCCACTTGCCGTCTTTCTTCTCCAGCACACGTATCTGGTTACTTTCTTCCACGACCCTGCCGTCGTCGTGCTTCTCGCGGAAGCGCACGTAGGCGCCGTTGGTGTACACCCTGACTTCCTGCCAGGTGTATGATATCTTCGATCGTGAGGGCTTCTGGGTTTTGAAGTATTCATCGAACGTGCCTCTTATTTTCTCCCACCCATCCACGAACTGCGTCCCTGACTTATCGGAGAAAGACCAATAGGCATAGGGTACTGGCAGCCATGTCTCTGACCAGGCGGCCT
>JAEUUD010000255.1 GCA_016787625.1 Cyclobacteriaceae bacterium | reverse complement strand
GATCATGCCACCCCTTCGGGGTTTGTTGGTTTTTGAATCGTGTTATCGCTAGAACCATTTTCACCCCTATGATCATGCCACCCCTTCGGGGTTGGTTGGTTTTAGAACCGTGTTATTGCTAGAATCATTTCACCCCTATGATCATGCCACCCCTTCGGGGTTGGTTGATTTTTGAACCGTGTTATCGCCAGAATCATTTCATTATGATCATGCCACCCCTTCGGGGTTTGTTGATTTTTGAATCGTGTTATTGCCAGAATCATTTCACCCCTATGATCATGCCACCCCTTCGGGGTTGGTTGGATTTGATCCGTCATGAATTTTGTTGAATCAGTTGACTGATGACCCAAGCTAGTAGACAGTGACTAAATCTTATCACAAACTGATCTCCGGAATTCCTGACGATAAAACCCCGAAGGGGTGCTATTGCTCTAGCAAGAAGGCAACCAAATGATACCGAACCCCGAAGGGGTGATACTATTTGAAACTGAACTTGAACTGTGTGAGCTATGCCTTTGAAGCCGGTGTCCGCATCATCAACCCGTAAACAATGGCACTTACAATAAATCCGACAAACCAGGCATAGTTGTATAGAGAGGAAATGAAAGGTGCTATACGATCGGCAGACAACATCTGAATATTGATGAGAAACCCCGGAACGTTGGGAACGATACCGGCAATCAGCGCTACGATAGCCGATGGGTTAAATCCGTTTTTGAAACTGTATTGACCAGATGGATTGTATAATTCGTCAGTCTCCAGATGTTGCTTGCGAATGAAGTAGTAATCAGCAATCATGATACCGCCCACAGGGCCAAGCAAACTTGAATAGCCAACAAGCCACGTAAAAATATATCCTGATGGATCGGCCACCAGTTTCCATGGAACAATGGCAATGCCGATAAGCCCGGTAATGTATCCGCCAATTCTGAAATTAATTTTCGACGGCGCCAGGTTCGCAAAGTCGTTGGCGGGGCTGACAATATTGGCGGCGATGTTGGTTGCCAGGGTTGAGATGGCTACAGCAATCATGGCGAGGGATACGAGGATCTTGCTTTCAAATTTTCCAGCGAGCACCAGGGGGTCCCAGATGGTGGAGCCATATACGATGGTTGTCGCTGAGGTGACCGTGACGCCGATGAACGCAAACACGGTCATGGAAGAAGGGAGCCCTATGGTCTGGCCCCTCAACTGTGCCTTCTGGCTTACGGCGTAACGGGTGAAGTCAGGAATGTTTAACGACAGGGTAGCCCAGAAACCAACCATGCCTGTCAATGCGGGAAAGAAAAACGCAAAAAACTCCTTACCCGATTGAAAGCGAGACGGCTGATTGAGGATAGGCCCCAGTCCATCGGCTGCAGCCACGGCCCAGAACAAAAGAGCGAGTGCTGCAAGAGGCAGGAATAGCGCTTTAAACACGAGCAACTTGCGGATGCTCTCTACGCCGAGATAAACCACGTACATGTTGACAAGCCAGAAAAGAAAAAAGGTGATGGCGGGACCCGTTGAGAGCCCAAGGAAGGCAGGTAAAATTTCCGGCAGCGTTTCCAATGATGGAATCCACAACCTGAACATCTGGTATAAGGCAAATCCACCGATCCATGTTTGGATGCCAAACCATCCACAGGCTACGATAGCCCGCAGCATTGCCGGAATGTTGGCTCCCTTGGTTCCAAAGCTCGCTCGGACAAAAACAGGAAAGGGTATTCCATATTTTGTCCCTGCGTGACCGTTAAGAATCATTGGAATGAGAACAACCGTGTTTCCGAGGAAGATGGTGAGGATGGCTTGCCACCAGTTCATTCCTCCTTCGATCAGCGAACTCGCGAGCATGTAGGTGGGGATGCACAAACTCATGCTGATCCACAGCGCCGCGTAGTTCCATGTATTCCAGGTACGTTGGCTGCTTTTTATTGGCGCCAGGTCATCACTATATAGCGGAGAATCTTTGGCAAGGGACATGGTGGGAGATGGGTTTATCCGTCAGCCGCGCCAACTCATTGCGCATGTTCATCAGCGATGAGAATGGCTTCGCTGATGATGTCCAGACCTTCATCAATTTGTTCGCGGGTGACGCAGAGGGGAGGTGCGACAAACACATAACTCCAGCGTACAAAGGTGTACATGCCCAGTTCTTTTATTTTCGCGGCAACCTTGTTCATCACGGCCATTTCATCCGGCTTTGCGTTGAATGGTGCCATCGGCTCTTTTGTTTTACGGTTCTTGACCAGTTCAAAGCATCCGAGCAATCCTGTGTTTCTATAATCGCCGATGCTCTTGTGTTTTTGCTTCATCTTTTCTGCCTGCTGATCCATGTATGCACCCATGGCTCTGGCATTTTCGATCAGGTCCTCGTCTTCGTAAATCTTAAGCATCTCCAATGCAGCTGCACAACTGACGGGGTGAGCAGAATAGGTGAGGCCTAGAGCAAGCGGTACGTTGTCGTATTTGGAAGATATCTTCTCGGAGACCATCAGACAGCCAAACGGCAGATAACCAGATGTCAACCCCTTGGCCATAGCCACCATGTCGGGAATGATGCCGTGGTTTTCAAATCCAAACCAATTTCCAGTCCTTCCGAAGCCGCTCATGACTTCATCCATGATGATGAGGATACCGTGCTTATTGCAGATTTCACGTACACGCGCCAGGTAGCCAACCGGATATTTGAGACATCCCGAAGAACCAGATTCACCTTCGAGCAGGATGGCAGCAATGTTTTCCGGGCCTTCGTAGGCAATGGTTCGCTCGAG
>JAEUUD010000254.1 GCA_016787625.1 Cyclobacteriaceae bacterium | reverse complement strand
AATGGCTCAACGAACATAAAAATGACGCAAACCTCGTGATCCTTCAGCCAAGCTTTCTGCGGCTGGACTATGACACCGAGCACATCGCCGGCGCAAGGTACCTTTGGCCTTCCGCCTTGTCACCTGATAGTCCTTTGGGTTCGATGAATGCACCCGATATCGACGCCGCCAACGAACTGCTTGGATCACTCGGTATCACCAACAAATCCACCATTGTCATCTGTCACGTGCGGAATGATGTAAGTCAGACCGCACGGGTTTTCCTTGTCCTCGAACAACTGGGCATGAAAGGAAAAGTGTACTTCCTTAACGGAGGTTTGGACGCGTGGAAGAAGGCCGGGTTTCCGGTAACTGCCGAAGCGCCCGTCATTAAAAAAGAAAAATTCAAAGCGGTTGTTAATCCTTTGCTGGTGGACAAGGAATATGTCAAGGAGCGACTCCACTCCGACGCGACGGTGATCGTTGATGCCCGTGCAAAAGGCGCATACGATGGTGACCCTGTCGGGCAACCGAGGGACGGACACATCGCCGGAGCTAAGAATATTCCTTTTCAGGAAATGCTTGACCAGGCGACGTTCACCTTCAAGCCATCCGATCAACTGCAGTCTTACTTCACGCCTGTTGCCGCGAAAGACAAAGAACTCGTGGCGTATTGTTATATCGGTCAGACGGCCAGTGTCGTTTACCTTGCCGGAAGAATACTCGGTTACAACATGAAGTTGTATGATGGATCCATTCAGGAATGGAGCCGCCACAGCGAACTGCCCATGGAGAAGAGCGAGAAGAAGCCATAGCAGAGGCCAACCTCCTGACTTCTGTATTGTGACTCCTGAATTCTGACTCCTGTATTCTGAATTCTGTTTTCTGACTCCTGTCCCGCAACTTCTTTACCCTCTCTTGCGTTATACCGGTGCCGTCTGGTATCAAACCTTCACCTGATTTTTTAATAAGAGAAGAGTTGACGGCTTAACAAGGTGAAAACCAAATTTTGTAACGACCAACAGGTGTTGAGTCTCCCATTTATTGGGAAAGGAGAAAGTCATGAGCTGGAACACGATTTATATTATTGGAAAGACGGATTTCCGCAAGGAGGTTCGAAGGAAGCTGGAGCACTCAAAAATTCCGCACATGCCGGGGTTCGTGGAGACACACGCCGGTGAGGATCCATGCGACCTGTATTGGCTTGATGGAACGGTCGGACTACGGGAATTCAAGGAAACCATCGGTGGAAAATTGATCTGGAAACATCGCCTGCAATTCTATTCTTCACTCGAGGCGTTCAATGCGATCAGGCAAAAACAGCCCGATCAAGGATTCACGAGCCGCGAACGTGAAATGATCAACGACATGAGGGCCGCTTCCTAAGAAGCCGCAAAACAACAGTTGAGCCTGTCACCATTCAGCGTATTGCCACCATTCTTAAACAAACCGGCAGCAGAAGTACCTGCTTCCGGTCCCTGTTTTTTTGATAACTTCCCTCCCAGCAATACCTTTCCACCATGCTCAATTCCCAACGACGTGTCGCCATACTTGGCGGCGTAAGAACGCCCTTCGTAAGATCATTTCGTGAATACAGTCGGACGACGAACCAGGATATGCTGGTCGCCGTCGTGACTGAACTTGCTAAAAGGTTTCACCTCGAAGGCAAGCTGGTAGGCGACGTTGCTCTCGGCGCCGTCATGAGCAGTTCGATGGAGTGGAACATTGCCCGCGAAGTGGTGCTTGGTACACCCCTTGATCATTCAACACCTGCATTCAATGTACAGCGTGCCTGTGCGACAAGTCTTGAAACGCTCAACCTCATCGCGCTCAAAATCGCCACCGGCCAGATTGAGTCAGGTATTGCCGGCGGCAGCGACACCAACAGTGATCTTCCCATCATGGTGCAGCGCGCCCTGGCGTGGAAACTGATCGATCTTAATAATGCCAAGACCCTTGGTCAGCGTCTCTCTACAATCTTCAGCATTCGCTTTCGTGACCTTACTCCGGCATATCCTGCCATTGTCGAACCCCGAACCGGTTTGTCCATGGGTCAGCACACGGAGAAGATGGTGAAGGAATGGAAAGTCACAAGAACGGAACAAGACCAGCTTGCCCTGGAAAGTCATCAAAAGGCAGCAGCGGCGTATGCCGAAGGATTCTACAACGATCTTGTTTTTACATTCAAAGGAGTGTCAAAAGATCCGATGGTTCGCCCGGATACCACCATGGAGAAACTTGCCACGCTGCGACCGGCATTTGATAAAAGTGACAAGGGTACCATGACAGCCGGCAACAGCACGGCCTTTACTGATGGCGCCGGCGCAGTGTTCCTGTCTTCAGAATCCTATGCTTCAGAGAATAAGCTCCCTGTCATGGCGTATGTTCAGGATGTGCAGGCCACAGCCGTGAATCACGTCAAGGGAGCAGGTTTGTTGATGGCACCGGCAGCCGCTGTGGCGCAACTGTTGAAAAGAAACAACCTCAAACTTCAGGACTTTGATTTCTATGAGATCCACGAGGCGTTTGCCGGTCAGGTGCTTTGCACACTGAAGGCCTGGGAAAGTGATGACTACTGCAGAAACGTCCTGGGACTTTCAGGAGCACTCGGCGCTATTGACCGTTCCCGAATGAATATAAAAGGCGGCAGCCTTGCATTGGGTCATCCGTTTGGTGGTACCGGTGCCCGCTGCGTCAGCACACTGGCCAAGCACCTTCAGCAGAAAGGAAGCGGCAGAGGATTGATTTCGATTTGTACAGGCGGAGGCATGGGCGTTGCCGCGATCTTAACACGATGACCATGGCCCAAAACAATCTCGAACGGCGTGTTCTGAAACTTCTCGTTGACGAAGGCCGGCCCGAGGCCATGGCCAAC
>JAEUUD010000253.1 GCA_016787625.1 Cyclobacteriaceae bacterium | reverse complement strand
TATGGAGAAGTATCTCAAACAACTGAATGCCGTTGAGCGCCCCAACAGCAAATCTCCATTTACACAGGAGGAACGCGTGTTGATGAAAATTCTTAAAGGGTTTCATTGATAAGAACGCACTCGCGACCTGGTATATCTTTTACGAAAGAAGCCCTTCATCCTCTGTATTCATTACCTTGACAACAATATGAAACAAATAGCGCTAGTCATGCTGGTGTCTTTGGGCACTGGTGCATTGGCACAGAACGTTTTCGTTCATGAAGGCAATAGACAGGTGGTGCCAGTGGGCGGCAATGCCTGGATGAGCGGTGGCGCAGATGTTTTGGATGAGCATGGACTTTCCAAATGGACTCATCCGGAATCTGTTTGCCGCATTTACTACCGCGCTTCGCAAGCGGGTACACTCAACGTGTCTCTGTTGCTGACTACTCAAGCGGTAAGCACCATCAGGGTGAGCAGCGGCAGTACCAGTGTGAATGTCACGACAAATCCCAAAGCCGTGGAGTTTCCGGCTTTTCAGCTTGCGGTACAATCACAAGGTTATGTGACTGTTGACATTCAGGGTGTTTCGAAGTCAGGTGAAGCTTTTGGATCGCTGTCCGGAATTGCGGTCAGTGGTACTGCTGTGTCAGAGGAATCTTCCTTTGTCAGAAACAATGAGGGGAATTACTTCTATTGGGGCAGGCGTGGCCCATCGGTGCACCTTCGCTATGACATCAGTGAAGCCAAAGACATCGAATGGTTCTATTCTGAGATCACCGTTCCGGTCAATAACGATGTGATCGGCTCCTATTACATGGCCGATGGATTTGGAGAAGGCTACTTTGGTATGCAAGTCAATTCTGAAAGTGAGCGGCGTGTATTGTTCTCCGTCTGGAGCCCATTCAAAACAGATGACCCCAAGTCAATCCCGGAATCTGAACGGATCATCATGTTGAAGAAGGGAGATCAGGTAACGACGGGCGAGTTCGGCAATGAAGGATCTGGTGGGCAGAGTTACCTGCGCTACATGTGGAAGCCTGGCTTGACCTACGGTTTTCTTCTCCGTGCACAACCCCAACAGAATGGGTCGACAATATTCACGGCCTGGTTTGCTCCTGAATCCGGACAATGGATGCTCATCGCCAGCTTTCAGCGACTCAAGACCTCTACCTATCTGAAATCGCTTTATTCCTTTCTGGAGAATTTTATTCCTGAAACCGGACACATTGCCCGCACAGCATATTACGGGAACCAATGGGTGCGACCCGCTTCAGGTGATTGGCAGGAGTTACCGGTTGCAAAGTTCACGGGTGATGCCACGGCACGAAAAAATTACCGCAAGGATTTCGCCGGAGGCACTGTCGACAAGACATTCTTTTTGAAGAACTGCGGTTTTTTTAGCGACTTCACTGCTCTGGACCAATCATTCACCAGGCCACGTCTGGGCAAGCCACCCATCATTGACCTTGCTAAGCTGCCGTAGGTTTAAACTTTTTGAACCCGTTATCGGTTAAGAAGTCTCAACAACAGACAACATGAGTAACAAAGTGATCAGATCCGTGAAGCCGCTGGGATTTCCCTGGCAGACGCAAGACCCATTTCTCTTTTGTGTTCATCACGAAGATTTTTACCCTGAAGGAAACGATGTGATGGGACCGGCTGCGAGCCTGGCAGGTCGGGCCATTGGACAGGATTTTGCCCCAAGCAAGGAAGGTTGGCGAATGTACCACGGAGAAAAGGTTCCGGGATTTCCGGCACACCCGCACAGGGGGTTCGAGACTGTCACGATTGTAACGAAGGGTCTTGTTGATCACTCTGACTCGTTGGGGGCTGCAGGAAGATTCGGCTTCGGCGACGTACAATGGATGACAGCGGGGAAGGGCGTCCAGCACTGTGAAATGTTTCCTCTCGTGAACAAGGACAAGAAAAACCCGCTTGAACTCTTTCAGATATGGCTCAACCTTCCGAAGGCGAAGAAACTGGTTGCTCCACACTTTGCCATGCTGTGGAATAACAGTATTCCTGAACTTGTAGAGGATGAAGGCGGAAGGAAAGCCAGGATCAAAGTGATCGCTGGTCAACTGAAAGAGACAAAATCGCCAAAGCCTGCTCCTGATTCATGGGCTGCAGACCCCTCACATGATGTTGCCATTTGGCTGATCAAGCTCGACCCAGGAATGAAGTGGACGCTTCCTGCCGCTTCGGCATCTGTCAACCGATCGCTCTATTTCTATGAGGGCGCTGATGTCAATGTCGCGGGTGAGGAATTCACTTCTCATCAGGCGATAGAACTGGCACCAGATGCTCCTGTACACCTCGTCAATGGCAAAACGGAAAGCCATTTTTTGCTGCTGCAGGGTAAGCCAATCGGCGAACCGGTTGCGCAGTATGGGCCATTCGTGATGAATACCGAGGCAGAGATTCAACAGGCGTTTGCGGAATACAGACAAACAGAATTCGGAGGGTGGCCATGGCCGACTCATGAGCATACCCATCCGCGTGACAAGCAACGCTTTGCACTTTATCCCGACGGAAAAGTGGAGATGCCTTAAGCTGATTTACGCTTGAGGTACAAACGGCTTTATTTCAAGGTCTCCGCCATGAACAATCAGCAGCGAGCCTTCGGGTACGGCTCTCCATATTCCTGCGTAAGCGCCGATCGGTTCTGAAACAATGGCGCGAGCCGAATCCCCCAGACGTCCTTCAATAGCAGGGTTGATTTCATAAATGTGCTGAACATCGACGCTATGATATAGTGTAGGTGATTGGTGATCACTGGCGTATCGCACACCATACAGCGTCTTGCCATCCGTCACCCCGAGGGTCATCCACAGGGATTCGGCTACTCCATGGTCACGCCCTGTCTTCTCGATG
>JAEUUD010000252.1 GCA_016787625.1 Cyclobacteriaceae bacterium | reverse complement strand
TCGGCCTTGATTGTAGCGCGCAGGCGTCTAAGACGCCGCGCCATAAGCAAAGGAAAAAAGAACAAAGAGATTACTCCGAAAACTGATCAGAACTGCACTCTTGGTAAGGTATGCTTTTCGCCACACCCTGGCGCGTCAGGAAACATTGCGTAATAGAGGCAGAGAATGTAGCGCGCAGGCGTCTAAGACGCCGCGCCATAAGCAATACCCATCGCCCCTTCCCGTCCGGAACCGAACGCATCGTATCGCGATCGAACGGTACTTCCTCCAAAATAAGCCAAACAAGGCCCTCAGTGCAATTGGTATGGCAATTGGATAGGTTGGATAACTTTCATCCATGCTGACCAACTACTTCACCACCGCCTTAAGAAACCTGACACGTAACAAAGGGTTCTCCCTCATCACGATCCTGGGTCTTGCCCTGGGGCTCTCCTGCGTGTTTCTCATCACCTATTATGTGTCCGTCGAGCTTTCGTTCGACAAGCATCATGAGCATGCTGACAATATATACCGGGTGATCTGGGCTACCGACAATCCACAAACCCGCACGCCTCATCCCCTGGCGCAGGCGATGGTGTCCGACTTCAAGGAAGTAGAACAAGGCGTAAGCCTCTCGCCACTCTGGGGTGTTGGGCTCACCAGGGAGATCTTCTCCTTTCATAACCTCGACAAAGACATCCGCTACGACGAATCGTCCGGCCTTTCTGTTGATACCACCTTCTTCGATGTTTTCACCGTGCCTTTTGTCTACGGCAATCCTAAAACAGCGCTGAAGAACACAGGCGGCATCCTGATATCAGAATCGATGGCTGCCCGGTATTTCGGCGATGAAAATCCCCTGGGGAAACAACTTGCCGTCAACGAAGGCCGCCACCTTATTGAAGTAGTGGCCGTCTACAAGGATTTTCCCTACACCTCTCACATGCACGCCGACTTCATCGTCAGCTACCTCAGGGAGAAGGCGCACGAGAGTCCTGAGAGTGCTTACTTCACCTGGGCCGACTTCGGTCACTACAACTATATCAGGGTCAAGCCCGGAACCGATGTCAAAGAACTGGAGGGACGCATGCTGGACTGGCTGCAGAAGTATTTTCCCATCAGTAACGAACAGATCCAGGGGCTCAAGTCCAGCAACTACGGATTTCAATTACAGCCCATCACTGACATTCACCTGAAGTCGCACGTGCGCTGGGAACTGGAACCCAACGGGTACATGGAATATGTGTACATACTGATGGCTGCCGCCATCCTGATCCTCGTCATCGGCTGTGTCAATTTCATCAACCTTACCACGGCACAATCGGCAGAGCGTGCACGCGAGATCGGCGTGAGAAAATCCCTAGGTGCCACCAAAGGCCAGCTCGCTTTCCAGTTCACTGGTGAATCCGTTATCGTCAGCCTGATGGCAACACTCGTCGCAGGCTTTTTCATTGAGATAGGATCATCATGGTTCACCCTCGCCACCGGCCAGCCGATGAAGATGAACTATGCGTACATCTTTCTTGGATTGGGGGGCCTTGGACTGCTGACGGGCATTGTCGCAGGAATATTTCCATCCCTGTATCTCTCTTCCCTCAAGCCCGGCCTCATCCTCAAAGGCACACACATGCCGGGAGGCGGCAGCTCTATACGTTCTGCCTTCACGGTCTTCCAGTTCTTCGCTTCGATGGTGCTCATCTCTGCCAGCCTCATCATTTACAGGCAGCTGGATTTTATCCAATCGCGCGAACTGGGATTCAACAAGGATCAGGTGATCAGCATACCCATCAAAGACCGTGATGTCGTCACACCCAAAGTCAATGAGCTGCGGACAGAGCTGCTCAAGGTTCCGGGTGTAACCGCAGTCTCCGCCTCATCCAACGTTCCTGGACGATCTTTCAATCAGAATGCCGTCTTTGCTGCCAACGACCCCCAACTCAGGGTGACGGCCTCCGAAGCAATGGTCGACTATGCCTTCTTCGATGTGATGGGCATTGGGATCACCGAAGGTCGGTCGTTCACGCTGGCCAACCCGGCAGATACGGCAGCCTTTATGGTCAATGAGACACTGGCGAGGAACCTTTACGGCGACGAGAGCGCCGTGGGTCGTGAAATCGTGTGGGATGCTGAAAGCGGGCTGGTGAGAGGCACCATTATCGGTGTTGTCAAAGACTTTCATTTTCAGTCCTTACACAAAGCCGTTGATCCCTTGTTCTTCAGGCTTGAGCCATCCTACAATTTTGTTGTGCTGAATGTCACCGGGCAAGGGCTGACGGCCACCATCAAAGGAATTGAAAAGGCCTGGAGGCTCATCGACAATGAATTCTCTTTTGACTATTCCTTTCTCTCAGAAGACATGAGCCGCCAATATGCTGAAGAGCAGAGCATGGGCAATGTGCTGGCCGCTTTCTCTGCCATTGCTGTCGCCATCGCCTGCTTTGGTTTGCTCGGTATTGCAGCACTCACCTTCCGTCACCGCACCAAGGAAGTCAGTGTACGCAAGGTTCTCGGTGCGAGTCGGCCCAACCTGATGCTGATGTTGCTTGGCTCATTCAGTCGCATGATCATCGTTTCTGTTCTCTTCGCTGTACCGCTGGTATGGTGGGTGATGAATCAATGGCTGCAGAATTTTACATTCAGGATGGATATGCATCCGTTGCTTTTTATCATCCCGGGAATTGTTCTCCTTGTTTTTGCCTGGGGAACCCTTAGTTACCTGACCTGGAAAGTCTCTAACGTCAATCCGGCGGAGACATTGAGGAGGGAGTAAGAGGTAAGAGGTAAGAAGTAAGAGGTAAGAGGTAAGAGGTAAGAAGTAAGAGGTAAGAGGTAAGAAGTAAGAGGTAAGAGGTAAGAAGTAAGAGGTAAGAAGTAATCAGTAGGTCGGTAATCGGAAGTCGGTAAGACGTTAGGAGCAAGAATTAATTTGTGTTCGTTTTAAAACCTTGTAAGT
>JAEUUD010000251.1 GCA_016787625.1 Cyclobacteriaceae bacterium | reverse complement strand
ATTTGTGTAGCTCGTTGTTTGGTTGTTTCGGATATTGTTGCACTCTGTTTTCTTGTGATCCTGTAAGCTAGAGTGTCTATCAGGTCTGGTCCTAGCAATTTGACCTTAGGCAATTCACGTAGAATCAGTTCTATTTCATTTCTACCTATGATTTCCTTCTGATTAGTCTGAAAACCGGAGGCAGGATCATTTTTAACCTCGATGTACCCTATTTGATCTTTTACAAGCGCCACAGCCGCATCCAGAATCAAATAATACGCCACATACTCATCCTGTCCCACATTCTTCATGATGTAGAGCAAATTCTCCTTTAGTTTTTTGGCGTCTGTGTCCTGGTCGATGACCAGTGTATTGGTGACTACCTGAGGTGAGACCCTGGGGATTTCCTGGGCTATCGTATTGGTTGAGCCTAACAGGATAATAACGAGACCGAAGCACCACAGCGCGAGCCATGTGCCTCGTAAGAATGCCCCCCTGTATGAGCTATAGACTCCCATTGATCAGGTTCGCTTTTGATTAAAGCCAAGGCCAGGAGAACGAAGGCAAGCGTAGTGCCTTCAGTTCTTATATCTCTAATATAACAATCTGATTCTGATTTGGTCTTGGCTAAGTGGTACTAACTACCATGACTTGCAATTTTTGCAACAAGAAGGAGCGAGAAGACTACTTGCAATTACGTATACGCCACCGTCCCTGACTACGCTCTTCAGCCTTTCAGATTTTGTGCAAAGCCAGCAATCATCCACGAAATCCTTAACTTATGCCAGTAGCCAACATACACCTAAATACTTTTCCATGAGAAGAAATCTATTGCTCCTTGTGCTGATGAGCCTTGCGACAACGACGATGGCGCAGGTTGAAACAGGTACTGTTCTGTTAGGCGGCAGCGGCTCATTGAGCTACAGCAGTATTTCCAGTACAGGGTCAGGAACAGGAAGTGGGTCATCCTCCACAACGGTGACCATCATCAACCTGAGCATGGGCTATTTTGTCGGTCAAAACTTTGCACTTGGAATGAAATTTGGCTCGACCAGTGTTGGAAATACTTCCCTCTCATCGTTTGGTGGCTTCTTCCGTGGTTACCCTGGCGGCAAAGTCTTCCTCGGCGCAGGGTACCTTTCCAATTCGTCAGGCAATCAAAGCCGCGGGGAGTTTCAGGCTGAATTTGGATACGCTGCTTTCGTAAAACGGATCGTGGCCTTCGAGCCGGCACTCAACTACACCAGTGGTGACGGATACTCAGTCTTCGGTTTTTCTGTTGGGATATCGGTCTATCTCAACAGACCTGATTAGCCATCGGCAGATCAATCAACAGTATCTACCTGATACTGGAAATAACAACCTTGCTTCCTGAGGCAATATAAAACACCTCGTCGGTGATGAGCGCAAACTTTCCTTCGACAGGTAACGGCATTCTCCGTGTCTCCTGTGTATACAAATCCACCAGTACGAGTTCATTGCCCGACAGGTAGTACAACTCTTCACCAAGAAAATTGAAATACGTCATTCCCTTTTCTCCAAGTGTTCTCACAAAACGGCCCAACGGGTTGATCATGTGAACACCCGATGACTTGTCAAGCACAAAGACATAATTCTGGTACTCACGAAGGTGGATGAAATCTGTTATCCGCTTGTCGGGTAGGTGTTGTAGCACGCGCTCCAGGCTAATGAAGGTTGAGCTTTGCGCGGTCTTGCGAATACTGAAATCAGCGGAGTCAAGGATCCATAGCTCGCGTAGCGCAGGGCACACCAGCCATGGCGAGATGGCAAATGCCGGATCGATCGTAAACTGGGAGACGGAGGTGAAGTCATAAGACATATTACCGTACTGTCGTGTCTGTCGGTTGTAATAGAATGACTGCACACCGTCAAGGGGATCGACGAGGGTGGGAGGTGCCTTGAACTTATGGGCGCCGATTTTTTTGCCAGTCTTGTCGAACTTTTCAACACCCCCGTTATCGAGCACGACAAACATGTCGCCTGCCCTGTCAACCCCTGCCCAGACAATATTTCCGCCGACTGAAACAGTCTTTTGGGCTGTCGCCGGGAAACACAACAACAGCAGGATGATCAGCAGACCTGGAACCTTCATGCTTCAAAATTTTTCAGGACAACTTGTTGCCCGTCGTATTCACCATATGGTGCTTTGAGATGAACCCATTCGCCAATATTCAGATAGCGACTATTGGAACCAACGGGGAGGTCGAGAACCAGATGTCGGTGACCAAAGATGTAATAATCGCGGTGGTTCTTTTTTTCCTCCTCCCTGCACCATACGAAGAGGAACTCCTGCTCTTCGCCTTTAAAGGTTTCTTCGCGACTCATATTGCTGATCCTGCTTCTTCTGCTCCAGTAATTCGCAATCCGCATGCCGAGATTTGGATGGATCCTGGCAAATAGCCACTGGCAAATAGCGCTGTTGAAGAATCGTTTGAGGATTTTATATCCTGGTTCTCCAGGCCCCAGACCGTCGCCATGGCCAATCAGCAATCGATGAGTTCCTACCTGCAGTTCGACAGGCTCGCGATGGATGGGTATACCCAGCTCTTTTGGGAAGTAGTCAAACATCCACATGTCGTGATTGCCGGTGAAGAAGGATATATGTATACCGGCATCGCGTAGCTCGGCAAGCTTGCCTTGCAGGCGAATGAATCCTTTGGGTATGGCGTGACGGTATTCAAACCAGAAGTCAAAAATATCGCCAAGGAGATAGATGGCGTGGGCATCGTGACGTATGGATTCGAGCCAGGCCACGACTTTCTTTTCACGACCTGCGCTCGCTTCAGGGTTTGGTGCACCCAGATGGAAATCTGAGGCAAAGTAGAGCTTCTTGCCGGGAGGGAGTGTAATCTTATCGTCTTTCATCAATGGTGTCACAAAGATGGTAAAGAGTAAAGATTACAGGTTATTAACCACCCTTTTTATTCCATCTTTTAGCAAGACCACA
>JAEUUD010000250.1 GCA_016787625.1 Cyclobacteriaceae bacterium | reverse complement strand
GAGCATTAATCGGTCGATTCAGAATTTGGAAAAAATGATTGAGCAACTAGCCAAATCTGTGAACCAACTTTATGTTCCATCTTCTGAAATTGAAGCCTTAACTAAGGCAATTGACAATCTGACTGAGAAGATCGATGAGAAACTTTGAAGTGGCAGTTACCAGTGGCAGTAAATCGTAAAACGACTACTTATCGACCTGAATCATCATAGCAGCTACGCTGTTATTTGACTTTTCAAATATTTCTCATGATTCGAATCCCTCCCTCTCCGCCATTGTGACTCCGTCTTTCATTTGTGACGGACGATGTCTATGTTGCATACACAGACCCTCTTCCATGTTTCGGCTATTTACCTGCCTTCTTTTTGCAAGCCTGTTTCAAGCTCAGGGACAAACTGCTAATACCGTGAACATAAAATTCCTTGCCCTCGGCGACTCCTACACCATTGGTGAAAGTGTTCCCGAAAAAGAACGCTGGCCCGTACAACTGGCGGCGACGCTCAGGGAACGTGGACAGAAAATTGACGACCCAAAGATTATAGCCACAACCGGATGGCGTACCGATCAGTTGAAAAAGGCTACGCTGGATGCTAACCTTAAGAATGAGTATGGATTGGTATCCCTGCTCATCGGCGTCAACAATCAGTATCAAAAGAAGTCGGCTGAGAGTTACGCCCCGGAGTTTGAAGAACTACTCTCTATGGCTGTGACGCTGGCTGGAGGGAAGAAGGAGAATGTATTTGTGGTCTCCATTCCCGATTACGGTTACACGCCGTTCGGTAAACCAAAGCAGGAGGAAATCACAAAGGCCATCGACCAGTTTAATGAGGTCAACCGGACAATAACGGCAAAGTGGGGCATCCGGTATGTGAACATTACTGACCTTACACGGGAAGGCTTAAGCAAGCCGGAGTATGTGGCTGCTGATGGACTTCATCCATCGGGGTTGATGTATACACTCTGGGTGGAGAGGATTATGCAGGCAATGACGCCTCGCAGGTAAGTTTTACTTGACGAGGGGTAGGAGTATTCTCGAAAGGTTCTCTCCAATAATCTGATGACCTTCCCTTGTGGGATGAATCCCGTCGGCCTGGTTGAGTGATTCCACGCCGGCAACACCATCAAGTAAGAAAGGAATCAACACGGCATTGTTCTTTCCGGCAATCTCACCGAATAAGCTTCTGAATCCGCTGGCATAATCTTTCCCCATGTTGGGTGGAACCATCATACCCGCAAGGGCAATCTTGCAGTTGGGGTTCTTGGCCTTGACTTTATCAATGATCGTCTGAAGGTTCTTCTTGGTTTCGGCGATAGGAAGTCCTCGAAGGCCGTCGTTGGCGCCGAGTTCAAGTACAAAGACATCGATGGGCTGTCGGAGTACCCAATCGATGCGTGTTAGACCACCTGCCGAAGTTTCTCCACTTAATCCTGCATTTATTACACGAACTGCAACGCCTGATTTTTGAATTGACCGTTCAATCACCGCGGGGAATGCATCTTCCTGGGAGAGTCCGTACCCGGCGGTCAGACTATCGCCAAAGAACAGCATGACTTTGGGAGTGGCCGGTTGAAAAAGCATGGCTGCTACAATAAAGACCATTATCTTGCCGACCATGAATTAAGATATTTCGTTCATTACTATTTACAAATAACGACGCTACCTCCCGGAAGTTCCCCACTTATGTCAGAAATTGTTTTAAGTACAGAACAGCTAACAAAGTCGTATCCTTCAGGTGATCGCCAGCTCGTGGTGCTGGACAATGTATCCTTCGAGGCAGAGCAAGGATCGCGCCTGGCCATTATGGGCCCTTCAGGCAGTGGCAAAACAACCTTGCTTGGCCTTTGCGCAGGCCTGGATGTTCCCTCGGCTGGCAAGGTTTCTCTGATGGGCTTCAAGCTAAATGCGATGGGTGAAGATGACCGCGCCTATCTCAGAAACCAGTATACCGGATTTGTATTTCAGAACTTTCAACTGCTGTCGACCTTGACGGCCCTTGAGAACGTGATGGTGCCGCTGGAATTACGCGGGGAAAGAAATGTCATGCCCAAGGCCAAAGCCCTGCTCGATCGCGTAGGTCTTGCCGACAGGGTTCATCATTACCCCACACAACTTTCAGGAGGGGAACAACAGCGCGTCGCCATCGCCAGAGCCTTTATTACCGAACCCAGGATACTGTTTGCGGATGAGCCCACGGGAAATCTTGACGAGGAAAATGCCAAACAGGTTGTTGATCTTTTGTTCGGTATCAATGGGGAATCAAAAACGACATTGATACTGGTGACACACAATATCGAACTGGCCCTGAAAGCTGATCGGATTCTGGAAATGAAGGGTGGCAGGGTAGCCTTCGACAAACGCGCACCTTTTTCATGATTGAGTACATCATTTCTATCAAGAGAAAGTCAAAAGGATTTTGGCGGGATCGCTGGCTATGGACCATGGCATGGCGTGACGCACGACACAACTATTCGAGGCTTTTTCTGTTGGTGGCTTCTCTGATCACGGGTATCGCCGCCGTCGTTTCCATTGGTTCATTGAACTATTCACTGCAGGAAACCCTCGATCAGAATGCCAAGGAATTGATGGGTGCTGACCTTGTACTTAACAGCACAAGAAAATTTGAGGGTGAGATCCTTGCCCTCCTCGATTCCTCCGATGTGAAGACAGCACGGGATGCGGAGATGGCATCCATGGTGATGTTCATGAATACGGGTCAATCGCGGCTGGTGAAATTAACAGCGATGTCCGGAGGGTTTCCATTTTATGGAACCCTGGAGACGCAGCCACCGGATGCATTGGCGCTGATGAGGTCAGGAAGATTTGCCATGCTGGATGAATCACTGGCCAGGCAATTTGAGATTAGCTCTGAAGACTCCTTGAAGATCGGGAACCGAATGTTCAAGGTTGCAGGCGTGGTCAATAAGATACCCGGCGGTGGCGTACTGACATCGACATTGGC
>JAEUUD010000024.1 GCA_016787625.1 Cyclobacteriaceae bacterium | reverse complement strand
CCAGATGTCACCGGGGTCTCGCTTGCCCCCAATGTTGAGAGGATGATTCGCTACTGTCCAGTATAATACTTTGCCGTCGGGACTGATGATTGGTGCCTGCTCATCGTAAGGTGAGTTGGGGTTATCAAAACTCTTTTGTGTAAGGGCCTGCCCAGATGCATGGAAGGATATTGGCAGAGCCAGAAAAAATAGATATCGGAAAAGTTTCATGTTGTTCATTTCGATAACCATTGACTTCCTGTTACAGTAAATCTCCATGGTAATCTGGCATCAGCGCCGGCATAATCAATACCGATGCGCGGGCCTGCCTGCACGCCCTTCTTTTGAATTTTAACTCCCAAATCAGAGAGCCAAAGACCATCTGAGTCAAGTTTTGTGCCGTTATGTTCACGTCCAATACCCAATGCACGCGTCAGCTTACCAGGACCTGAGGTAATACGCACAGGTTTCGAAGCATTCATGCGATGCTGCATGGCTTCAACACCCGCAGTAGGTTCAAGGGCACGGATGAGTACGGCATCGGCCTTTCCCCCAGTATTGGTGACGACATTAAAAAGGTGATGTATACCGTAGCACAGGTAAACGTAGGCGATACCGCCATCCTGAAACATGACTGCGTTACGCTTGGTCATTTTGTTCATGTATGCATGACAACCTCGCTCCTTCCAGGAGTAAGCTTCCGTCTCTACAATCACACCACCGGTCAGCGTTCCATTGATTCTGGTAAATAGTCCCTTACCAAGCAGGTCCATAGCGATGCGAACAACGTTGCCTCGCTGATAAAATGATGAATCCAGCGTAACCGGATCATGATGTGAAGTTTTTTTGTAGAACAAACTATCTTACTTTTGAAGCCTCATCTCGTAAAACAAACAAAATTAACCATTATGAAAAGAGTTTTTATCCTTGTACTTGTTGCTGCAAGCTTCATGGCCCAGGCACAGGTGCAAACACCAGCAGCAAGTCCTTCAGCAACAGTCAGTACCGTTATTGGATTGACCGATGTGAAAGTGGAATATTCGCGTCCCAAGGCAAAGGGCCGAAAGGTATTTGGTGACGGTGATGCATTTGTGGTTCCTTACAACCACATGTGGCGATCTGGCGCCAATAACGGCTGCCGCATTACTTTCAGCGATGACGTAAAGGTGGGCACGAGCGATGTAGCCAAGGGAACTTATCTGCTGTTTATCACTCCTACTGCCACAGACTGGACAGCGATCCTTACAAAAGACCTCACGCTTGGAGGTAATGACCCTCAGGGTTATGACCAGAAGAACGACGCAGCACGTGTAACGATGAAGCCCATCAAGAATGCAGCGATGACAGAAGCCCTCACGATTCAGATTACTGATCTGACAGCAGACAGCAAGAGCGCCAACATTGAGATTACCTGGGAGAACACAACCGTGAAGATTCCTGTTTCTGTTGATTACGAAAAGAAAGTCATGGCCTCCATCGACGCCAACACCAAGCTCAACCCTAATAACCTTTACACGGCGGCCAGCTACTACCTTGAAAACGGCAAGGACCTCAAGAAGGCACTCGAATGGATCACAGTAGCAGCGGCTGAACGCCCTACTGCTTTCTGGATCATGCACACAAAGGCTAAGATTCAGAAGTCACTTGGTGACAAGGCCGGTGCACTTGCTTCTGCAACTGCCTCTAAAGAACAAGCCGCTAAAGACAATAACGCGGAGTATGTCAAGATGAACGACGACCTGATCAAGGGATTGAAGTAATCCTGGAATATTTCTTTTATCAAGGAAGCCCTTCTCACACGGAGGGCTTCTTTTTTTGCCTACGCCCCAGATTTCTCTGATCGAATCTGATTGAAAATCACTTGAATGATGAATGCCAATGCAATCACAGCGATGCATCCAATGATGTTATACAGCAGAAAGGCAACGTCCGTGTAGTAATACAAGTAAACAATGATGGCCTCCCCGACAATGGCGGCAATGAATACCGCTGTTGACTGAAGATACCGGAGGTAGAAAGCACAGAGGAATATACCCAGAATGGTTCCATAGAAAATGGAGCCTACAATGTTGACATATTGAATGAGGTTCTCTGCCTGATTGGCTAACGAAGCAAACAGGATTCCAAAAATGGCCCACATCACCGTGAGCCACCGCGATGCCTTCACATAATGAGCCTCGTTCTCATTGGGTCTGATCGATCGTTTATAGATGTCGACAGCAGAAGTCGACGCCAAGGCATTGAGTTCTGACGCTGTCGATGACATGGCGGCGGAAAAGACGACGGCAAGCAAAAGCCCGACGAGCCCATGAGGAAGGTACGTCATCACAAAATTGATGAAGACATAGTCCTTGTCCAGTGTGTTGGCTCCAGGGATGGCCGATGAGATGGCTGCCTTTGTTTCGGTTCGCAAGTCTGATTCAGCTTTTTGAATGGCCTTGATATCCCCTTTCGACTGCTCAATCTTGTCGCGGTCGTTCTGCTGGATCGCAGCGACAAGTTCATTCGCCTTGGCCTTTCGTTCCTGAAAGACATGATCATATTGCGCTGATAGCTCGGCGATCCTGGGGGCGGCATCTGTCGTCATTGCTTTGTTGAGCAATGCCTGGTTATGCAGCAAGGGAGCCTGGTTGAACTGATAGAAAACAAAAATGAGAATTCCGATGTAGAGGATGATGAACTGCATGGGGATCTTCAGCAATCCATTGAAGAGCAGTCCAAGCCTGCTTTCAGCTACCGAACTTCCGCCAAGATATCGGCCCACCTGCGATTGGTCGGCACCGAAATAGGAAAGGAAAAGAAACAAACCTCCAATAAGGCCGGACCAGATATTGTACCGATCGGATAAGTTGAATGACAAATTGATCAGGTTCAGTTTCCCCACTTCTCCAGCATAGGCGAAAGTCTGTCCAAATGTGATCCCCTCAGGCAACTTTGAAAACGCAATCAGCCCGGCCGTGACCATACCAGCCATGATGATCGTTAACTGGTATTTTTGAGTGATGCTGACGGCCTTGCTTCCACCGGATACTGTATACATCAGCACCATTGTTCCAATCAATACCGTCGTGAGATTGATGCTCCACCCAAGGATGGTCGACAGGATGAGCGATGGCGCATAGATGGTAATACCCACAGACAATCCGCGCAGCATAAGAAAGTAGAAAGCTGCCAGGGTTCGCGTTTTTCTGTCAAACCTCGTTTCCAGATACTCATAAGCTGTATACACTTTCAACTTGTGATAAAGGGGAACGGCAGTAATCGACAGGATTACCATGGCCAGGGGAAGGCCAAAGTAAAACTGCAGGAATCTCATGCCGTCTTCATAAGCTTGTCCCGTCGTGGACAGGAAAGTAACGGCGCTCGCCTGCGTTGCCATGATGGAAAGACCTACCGACCACCAGGGCAGTGAGTTGTTGCCCAGCAAATAACTTTGCATGCTTTGCGAGCCTCGGGTTTTCCAAGCACCGTAGGACACGATCAGCAACAGCGTCCCAAACAGGACAATCCAGTCAACAGAATTCATGAATAGGATTGGGTGATGAACAGATAGAGAATCACCTGAGCTGCCATGACCAACATCACCAGCCAGTACCAGCTTCGCCAACGTGAAAATACGGGTGGCTTCTCCCCTGCGTCCACGTCACTCATTTGGCATTCTTTACTTTTTGATTTTGAGGCTTTGGCTGTTTACCCAGGGAGGCCAGGTTGGCAAACAGTTTGTAGGCACCTGCTACGCCTTCAGGCAATTCCCGGAAAAACGAAAGCCCCGTGTACACATAATGGCCCTTGCCGTACTTGGCGATCAACAGGCTGCCATTCTTGGGAGATTCTCCAGTATCGTTCATTGAAAACAATGCTGTGTATGCCGGGTCCCATTTGTCAGGAAAGTAAAGCCCTCGCTCCTGCACCCACCCGTTAAAATCTTCTCCAGTAATTTTGTTCGGGAAGTTCAGGGCAGGGTGATCGGGTGCAAGTACCCTCACTTCACTATTCTCTTCCGTTACCCTGTCGCGGGACATATTGATTGGATACGGTGAGAACTTATCCTTGTCGATCTCCAGATCAAAATTGGTGTTGTACTGTGTGATGAGCGTACCGCCCTGCTCTACATATTTCAGCAGATCAGGCATGAAGTACCTGAGCCTTTCGTTGGTATTGAGTGCCCTGACACCAAGCACGACCGCATCGACTCTCTTGAGGTTCTCTGGCGTCACCTCATCATTCTTCATCTCCCACACTTCATAGCCGAGGTTGCGTAAAGCAGCTGGGGTCTCATCGCCAGCACCGGCGATGTAGCCGATCACCTGTCCCTCCTTTCGAATGTTAACCCGCACAAGGCTCGCCTTTGCTTTAGGAAGCAACGTTTGAAACGGGATGTGATCATAAGCGATGGTCTCCACCGACCTGTTATACGCTTTCCCCTGCAGATCAACCTCAGCGCCCAGTGCAAAGGATCCTTCACCACGGGGAGATGGCGTCACGAGGAAATCAATCTTCTTCTCTTCGCCTCTTTTTCCAATCGTCACAGGTATCGACGCAGGCTCGGATTTCCAATCAGCGGGAAGAATGAGCTTGGCTGTGCCGGTGATTGCCTCGCCAGAGGAAGACTTGACCAACACGCTGACCACTTTAGGGCGTGCATCAGGAAACACATAAACCGGCTGGCTAAGATTGATGAAGACGGGAGGTACTATTTCGAATGGACGCGACAACTCGCCTTTCACAGGGTCGGTCCATTTATAAATCAGTGGCGTGTCTACAATAAACTTTTCGCCATTGATCTCAAAGGTGCAGGCAATGGATACTGCCGGACCGTTCTCTGGCTTACCGATAAGCGAAGGATCGGGTACAGTAAAGAGCCCGGGCAGGTGATCTTCACGAAGCCAATACGGATCAGAGTATCCGGCACCCGACTGGAGTGGTTTTTTGGTCTTGAACAATGTCAGCTTGTTGTTGGTAAGATCAAGGGCCATCGTTGAATCGATGCCTAATGCTTTGTTCTGAATGGACACCAGGCGTACAGGTACCGGAGACCGGTTGACCATTTCAAATGAATGAGTAATCGGCTCACCAGGCGTAATCCATGGTTGATTGGAAGTAAGTTCTACAAACAAGCCCAGGCAATCCTGAATGAGTTGATTCACTTCTTCGAGTTTTCGGTCACGCCAAACAGAAGGTGCCAGCAACATCATTTGCTTTCTAAGGTTGATCAAATCGGGGATGCTATTGTGGGGTTTTTCCGGAACAAATTCCTGAATCAATTTCTCTACGAGCGGTTGGATTTTTTCTCCTCCTTTCACGCGAGTCCACGTGGTGTTGATGCCATCAAACAAATCCTTGTCTGCCTTTTGTCCTTTGAGGTAAACGAAGAACTCTGGTGAATCACCTCGACGGCCCGACGATCCAAAGCCCTGGCTTTTGTGTTGGGACCTGCTATCGGCAGCAATTTCTGAGTAGGATTTTCCCAGCAGGGCATTGTAGGTACCCATATTCATCATGACGACCCCCGGCGTATTCTCATTGATCGACTGATCAAAGAATCTTCCCGTGTTCATGTAAATTCTTGTTGGCTGCCATGCACCGAACACTTTCACCTGGTCGGGTTTGTAGTCTTGATTTCCCGCAAGGTCAAAAGCCTCTATGGCCAATACTGCCGAAGCGGTGTGGTGCCCATGGCCAGCACGTTCATCTGGCGGAAATCGTGTGAGAATGATATCTGGCTGGAACTGGCGCATGACGCGCACAACATCACCAAGGATTTCATCCTTACCCCATATGGCAAAGGTCTCGGTCACGTTCTTTGAAAACCCAAAGTCGTTAGCCCTGGTAAAGAACTGACGGCCGCCATCGATCTTTCGTGCTGCCAGAAGTTCCTGAGTACGGATGAGGCCCAGTTGATCCCTGAGTTCTGACCCAATCAGGTTCTGTCCTCCATCACCACGGGTCATTGACAGATAGGCTGACGCTGCCAGGCGGTCATTTCCCATGAAAGTGATTGCTCTTGTGTTTTCATCATCCGGATGGGCGGCAACATAGAGCATGGATGCCAGTACATTCAGCTTCTTGAGTTTAAGCTGAATAGCAGCAGTGTTAGGCTGGCGTGATTGCCCTTGGGCGATACATGCTGTACAAAGCACCAGGGCAATGGTGAATAGCTTTTTGGTCACAGACTTGTTCATGAGATAGGTTCTACGCAAAAGTATCATGCAAGGTAAGCAAGTTTGCCTACGAAAGATATGATCATTGGACAGGCGGTGTCAGGCAGTTTAGAATTTTCCTCTTTTGACACCATTGACGAGGAAGGTACCATCTGCTTCAACAATCAGATGAATACGGGATGTCTCCACTTTGTCATCCGAAAGCAGGGAAAGGTTAAACTCATGGGCTGTTGTGCGATCCTTCATGTCATCGGTAAAGCCCAGGTCAATCAGATAGTCGCGGTCCGTTTCTACCTTCTTTGACAATTTGTTTTTTCCCTTGTTGTCAAAGCACCTCACGCGCACTTCCTTGTCTGATAGCTGCAGAAAGCTAAGGTGAATGATCAGGTATGGCAACGGGTTTCCCCCTGACACACGTTTTTCCTTTTCTTTCACGGTCTCCGTGAGATCAATGTAGGCGTTGTCACTAACTGGCCGTGGCTTGAATTTATACTCAAGCTCCAGTTTGAATTCCTCACTTGCTTTAAACGGAGGTAGCACCTGCAAAAGCAGTGTCAGAAGGGCTACAACAATCGGGGTGTACATCGGTGAGGGCTGATTATCTCAATATAGCAGTTTCCGGGAAGTCCACCACCTACTCGGGTGCCCTGACAATGACCACGCTTGACAACTTTTTGGTCTTGCTCTTGCTAATCGTGTATTCGGCATCCGTAGCAGTGATTCTGCTAAAATCTCCACTGACAGAACAGTTCGTGAACAGGATGAAATATCCGTATTGCAAAGCAGCATCATTGGCATTTATCCGCAGCCAATCAATGGATGGGAGATTGACGTCTGCTACATCGCCGGCGGCGCTGCCCTCCACATCGCTGATAAATATCTGGGTGTTGCTAATGGCCAGCTCCATATCGGATATCCGGGTCAGATCAAATGTCACTTTGAGGTAATTATCTGGTGTCGTGTAGGTCCAACTCCCATCAATGGCCGTATGAATGATTTGTGGTTTTGGATCATCCTTTCCACAACCAAGTACAAACGGAACCAAGACAACAAGCAGCAGAGCCCGCATAGCGAAATTTACGCAATAATGACGCCGGAAAATGGGTCAAAAGAAAAATACCGCTAAAGGTATGAGGCTATTAAACGCCAGTTTGTAATGAGAGACAAACTTGGGGAAATCAAGCAAGTGAAGTTGTCATAGGTGGCAACGATGCTCCCCTTAAATCCATGATCACTTCTTGTGCGCCTTCCCCAAGCATGATGTCCAATGCCTTCGATGGTTCGCGCTTTTTATCTGGTGTTCAGGTACCCTGAATTACCAGCCCCACGAAAATGCTTTGAAGCATACCCTTCAAGGGGTGCCAGGTTCCTATGCCATAAAAATTTACCAATTCCTTTGGTCGTAACCCCAGGAAAAGAGTCACCTCCCCTTGCAAAACCCCCGTTAAAGGTTACTTTTGCGCCTTCCTTTTAGCCTCCTTAGCTCAGCTGGTAGAGCAACTGACTTGTAATCAGTAGGTCGTTGGTTCGATTCCGACAGGGGGCTCTTCAATTTCTGAGAAGTTGCGCTTCTTGCATTTCTCTTTAACCCCAAAAATTCCTGGTTCGATAGCAAGCTTAACCGCCCGGGAAATGGTTATTTTAGATTTATTGGCCATTGAGTACTTGCTATGTCTAGCCGACTCCTGATTGTTTTAGCGTTTTTCCTGCAGGTCCATGCTGCACCTTGCCAGCCGTTTGCTTTGGTCATTGGAGCCGGTGACTACCTGCATCTCAGACCATTAGATAGGGCAAACGCAGATGCCAAGGCTATGGCCGATGTACTCAAGGCCAATGGATTCGAAGTGACCCTCCTGCTGAATCCAAAGAACACCCTTCAACTGGATTCCGCGGTGGTGAAATTTCTCAGGCAGCTCAATGACCATCCAGAATCCACCGGCCTGATCTATTTCTCCGGCCATGGGATCCAGGTGGACTCGGTCAATTTTCTCATTCCGACGGATGCCAACCCAGCAACGGTTACTGATATCCCGACAAGTTGCCTTAGCGTCAAACATCTGTTTGAACACCTTCAAAAATTATCAAACAGGCTCATCCTTGTTATCCTGGATTCGTGTCATGACAATTCTCTCTCATCTGAATTCAACATGCCACCGGGCCTTCACGAGATGTATCCGCCGAAAAATACAATTGTAGCAACATCGGCCATGCCTAATCGCATCACCTATGAGAATCGCTACACAAAACTACCATCGACGGCAACTGCCATTTCCGTTGGGCGCCTTGACAAGAATCATTTCTTTAGCAGAAAACTCACAGAAACGCTTCAGAAGAAAAATGTAAGTGGATTCGGGGTTGATCATGACGAAACAAGAAAGTTATTGAATCGCGTATCCAACATGGTCAGCCTGAATACGAACGGGCTGGAGACACCATGGATATCAGCCGTGTATGAGGAACCGGTGGTCATCCCGCCCGTTCCGGAAATCATCGTGATTCCAAAACCAGACGTGTTTGATTCGACAAAGGTCCCGCTGACCTACCTCCAACGATTGGCAAAAACCAATCTCGACACCCGCACATTTGCCAACGGCGATCCCATCCCACAGGCACACACTGAAGCAGAATGGGCCCACGCAAGTCGTGCTGGATTGCCTGCATGGACTTACTTTGATAATGATTCCACAACCAATGCCACCCATGGGAAGTTGTATAACTACTATGCAGCTACCGATCCACGGGGTTTTGCAGAAGGATGGAATGTTCCAACAAAAGAAGAGTGGAGTGCATTGTGGAAGGAATTGGAATTACCTTCCGACAGTAATCATTTCGTCGCAACGCCAACAGGCTTCAGGGAGCCAGATGGAAAATTCAAGCGGCGCGGAAAAACGGCAGGATGGTGGACTCGCTCAGCGTACAGCGCTTCGCATACCTATACAACATTGACCATGGTCCCGGAGAAAACAAGAAGTCTGCTCGTCGTGAACAAGGGAGCCGGCTACTCGATCAGGCTGATCAGGTCTCCAGGTTATTCGATCAAAATCACAAAAAGGTAAGGTGCGCTTTAGTTGCCCCTTAAGGCTGCTCTCAATTGTTTCAACTGCTTTTTAAGGTTGGCAATCTCCTCTTCAGCAGCCTTGATCTTTGCACCGAATTCTTCACGCATCTTGTCGGCATTCTTGCTGCGGCCAAAGAACTCCAGGTTGTTCTTTAAAACAGCAATATCATTCTCTTCTTTCTGAATCCGTTTCTTCAATCCATGCTCCCGTTGCTGCAGCTTGAAGCCTGCATCAGGATCAGATTTAATGCTCTCCAGCTGAATCTCCAGAATAGCCTGATCCTTGTCTGCCTGGGTGATATCCAATGATGCCATGGCCTTCTGGAACAGGCTGGTAAACCTTGATTTGATCTCACCTGCCGATTGACGTGGAACAAAGCCAATGGCCTGAAACCGGCGCTGCAGGTCGCGAAGACCTTCCAGCGTGCCACTTTTTTGTGCTATGAGCTGATCCAGTTCGACACACAGTGCCTCCTTGAGCTTGAGGTTCTCTGCCTGCTCACGATCAGCCGCCTCAAATTGTCCCCGGCGCTGTTCAAAGTAAAAGTCGCAGGCCGCCTTAAACTCCTGGTAGATCTTTTCACGCATCTTATCAGGAACAGGGCCAATTTCTTTCCACTGTACCTGAAGGTCTTTGAGAATCTGCGTGGTCTTCTCCCCGTCTTTATTGTTTTTCAGCTCTTCAGCTTGCTTAACCAGCGCCCTTTTCTTCTCCAGGTTGGCTGTCCTTGATTCATCCAATTGTGAAAAGAACTTTCCCTTGTTGCTGAAGAAGGACTTGAACCCCGACCAGAATTTTTTATTGATGTCTTTCGACTTGCTTCTGGGTACTGCACCGGTGCCCTCCCATGATTTCTGCAGGGCAAGAATCTCAACCGTTTTCTGATTCCATTCCTTGATACGATCAGACTGAAAAGCGGACAATCCCGCCACCTTGGCAATGATCTCTTCTTTCAACGCCAGGTGTTTCTTTAGTTCAACCTGCAAGGTCGATACAATAGCATCGCGACGTTCGTAGACCGCATCCGTTGCCTTCTTGAACCGGTCCCAGAGGGCCTCTTTATCTTCCCGGGAGACCGGACCTATGTGCTTATACTCCTCATGAAGCTCATGAAGCTCGCGGAGTGCAACATTGATCTTGGTCACCTCGGCTAACTTTTCAGCACGCTGGCATAGCTCAATCTTGGCTTCAAGATTCTTTTTCCTGTCGAGTTCTTTAAGCTCAAAGTAAATCGTTCGGTTGTCGTAAAACCGATCGACAAGGGCATGATAGCTCGCCCACAAAGGGCGGACCTTTGCTACCGGAACTGCACCGGTCTCCTTCCAGGCTTTTTGAATCTCTTTGAACTTGTCAAAGCTGTGCTTGTCGTCCTTGCCGTCGACCAATTCTCTCAATGCATCAAGCAGTTCTGTTTTCTTCCGGAAGTTCCCGTTCTTTTGTTCTTCCAGGTTCCTGAAATGTTCAAGGCGTTTGTTGCGAAGTAGTTTGAAGTTGGCTTCAAAGGCAATGTCAAGAACATCGAGCCTGTAGTCAAAGTCATCGAGGGTTCCACCTTGCTCCAGGAAACGTTTCAGCGCATCCGTTTTCTCCTGATGTTGAATTTCTTCAACCTTGTTGCGCAGGGCCCTCAGGGATGATTCGGGCTTCTTGAAGTCATTATCACGGACAAGGGTCTTGAGCAAGTCGACCAATTCCTTTTTGGTCAGTTCAGAATAGTCCGTTGCATGAACCTCATCGAGAGGGTCATTACCCGTTTCATGATTTTCTTGTGCGTTTGCAGGCGTGTCCGTCACCACATCCACCACTTCTTCTTTCCCTTCCGTTTCCATTGTCTATATAACGCGTTGCCTGATTTGAACGGCAAAACTAGCCATTCTTTGTTTCTATTCTAATTAAGCCTGGGGTCCTTGGGATAGTTTGAATACACAGAAAACCGTCCCCCCATAATGGAGAGGGTCTTTTTCCACATAAACTCCGGATCTGTATCAAAAATGAGGTCCTCCTTGGCCCGGTCGCTGACGATCCATGAGTCCTGTTCCAGTTCCTCCTCAAGCTGGCCGGGAGACCAGCCGCTGTAACCCAGAAAGAACTTGATGTCTCGTTTCCCGATCTGCTTGGTCTCCAGCAGAAAAAGCAATTTCTCAAAATTCCCACCCCAGTAAACACCTTCAAGTATCTCCACCGCATCTTCCAGGGCGCCATGCCTGTGCAAATAGTGCAGGGTATCCTGCTGAACAGGGCCACCGACCATCGCCGGTGTATTGAAATCCTTGATGTCGTCCATCACATCACTCACATTGGCCAGAGAAGGTTTGTTGAGAACAAATCCAAATGATCCTTCGCTGTTATTCTCACATAACAGGATAATGGTGCGTTCAAAATTCGGGTCAGGGAGAAACGGCTCGGAGATCAGGAGCTTTCCTTTTTCGGGTTTGATTTTATTCTTGTACTTGAAGAAATCCATATTTCACTTCTCCAATAAAACCACGATTGAGCAGACCACCAAATGAACACAGAAAAATTAACATCAGCCAAGAATATGGTTGCAAAGAAGTCACCATCTTTGCGGTAAATCACCTCTGATGGGATCACTCGCCGACATTCGAAGAGAATACTCACTCCACTCACTTGATGAGTCAACGATTGCGAAGGATCCGGTAGTACAATTTCAGAAATGGTTTGATGACGCCATCAAATCGCAGGTGCCGGAACCCAATGCAATGAATCTTGCGACGGTTTCTACCAACGGCCTACCTACTTCACGCATCGTATTATTGAAAGGAATAGAGAAGAACTGCTTTGTGTTCTATACCAATTACCAGAGTACCAAGGGAAGTCAGTTGGATGAACACCCTGTTTGTGCCCTCAGCTTCTTTTGGGCAGAACTGGAACGGCAGGTTCGTATTCAGGGCACCGTTTCGCGCGTGTCAGAAGAAACCAGCACCGCATACTTTCAGAGTCGACCGAGGGAGAGTCAGATCGGAGCCTGGGCATCACCACAAAGTTCCGTGCTGGCCAACAGGAAAATCCTGGAAGACAGAGTCAAGGAAATTGAAAAACGATTCGAAGGGCAGTCCGTGCTTCCCAAGCCTAAACAATGGGGTGGTTATCAGGTCGAACCTCATTGGATCGAATTCTGGCAAGGTCGCCCCAACAGACTTCACGACAGGATACTGTATATACGTGACGGCCAAACGTGGAAGGTGAACCGACTCGCTCCCTAGATGAGGTCGAACAATGACTTCGCTCCTATCCATCGACGTGAGACAAATCCTTCGCCATACCTGACGCCAATCGCGTGACCCAGCTCGATGGCTCGGGCTTCGAGTAATTTGAGAAATTCCGGTGTTGAAATGTAGGTGACTGGTTCCTGACTGGAAGGATCGAAGAATTGCGTCTTGAACGCCCTGATCGCCTCCATTTTCTTTTCCCATTGATCCGTGACATCCAACACGACATCAGGTGTCATCCACTGACTCTGGATATAATGATAAACAGCGCCAGGCCGCCAGGGTCGTTGCTCCTTTCCGGAATCATCCTTCGTTACCACTTTAGCCAGTCCTGAAAGGAAGCAGGCATCATAAGCCAGATCGGCGCCACGGCCGTGGTCGGGATGACGATCCTTTGTAGCATTGGCAATAACAATCTCAGGCTGGAAGGTTCTGATAGCACCAATCACCTTGAGCTGGCTGGCTTCGTCGTTCTTAAAGAAACCATCCGGCAGTCCAAGGTTGATCCGGGCGCTTAGCCCAAGGATTTTTGACGAGGCCGCAGCCTCCAGGCGTCGCGTTTCTGGTGTACCCCGCGTGCCCAGCTCTCCCTGCGTAAAGTCAACGACGCCGACCTTTTTTCCCGCCTGTACATGCCTGATAATGGTGCCTCCACACCCTAATTCAGCGTCATCCGGGTGGGCGGCCAGTACCAGGATATCGAGTTTCATACGTGGGCCGGTTCATGTTCCCGGGCAGCCAGAAAGCGCTCGGCATCGAGAGCTCCCATGCAACCAGTGCCAGCCGCAGTAACCGCCTGACGGTAGACCCGGTCGGCGGCATCGCCCACAGCAAACACCCCTTCGACATTGGTGCGCGTAGACCCAGGCATTACTTTGATATATCCAGTCTCATCAAGGTCAATCTGCCCTTTAAAAATCTCTGTATTCGGTTGGTGCCCGATGGCAACAAAAAATCCCTTGATGGGAATGTCCTTCCGTTCTCCTGTTTTGGTATTCACCACCCGCATTCCGCTTACCTCATCCGTGCCGAGTACTTCTTCGGGCACGCTGTTCCACAGTATTTCTATCTTGGGATTGCTGCGTACCCGCTGCTGCATGATCTTGGAGGCACGCATTTCGTCCCGCCGCACAACGAGATATACCTTTGGGCAAAGTTTGGTTAGGTAGGTTGCTTCTTCAGCAGCCGAATCACCGGCACCGATGACAGCCACGTCCATACCACGGTAAAAGAATCCATCACATACTGCGCAGGCTGAAACACCTTTGTTGGCAAATTTTTGTTCCGATGGCAGACCGAGATATTTGGCACTGGCCCCTGTAGCAATAACCACCGCTTCTGCTTCGAGGTCGTGAGTTCCATCAACAACGGCTTTCAGCGGATAACCGGAGAAGTTGACTTTCGTAACGACACCATCACGGACTTGAGTACCAAAGCGCTCTGCCTGGGCCCGCAAGTCCATCATCATTTGAGGACCGTCGATGCCTTTGGGGTAGCCAGGATAGTTCTCTACCTCACCTGTGATTGTTAGTTGTCCGCCTGGCTGGCCACCGGTATACAAAACCGGGGTTAGTCCAGCCCGTGCAGCGTAGATCGCAGCGGTATACCCGGCGGGACCGGATCCTATTATCAGTACTTTCACTTTTTCCATTGGCATATAAACATTGAGGGCTACAAAAAAGGTCCCGGTGAAGAGACCCTTAAATGCTATTCATAACTAAGACTCTTAACCCAAGTAAGGCTTTAGTGCCTTACTTCTTGAGGTGTGACGCAGGCGGCGGATAGCCTTTTCCTTGATCTGCCTAACGCGTTCGCGGGTCAGGTTGAACTTCTCACCGATCTCTTCCAGGGTCATGGCATGCTCGCCATTCAGTCCGAAGTAAAGGGCAATCACATCCGACTCCCTTTGTGTGAGTGTTGACAGTGCACGTTGTACTTCCCGGCGAAGTGAATCGGTCATGAGGCCCTGGTCAGGCGTCTCTTCTCCGTCGTTCTCAAGGACATCGAGCAAACTGTTTTCTTCACCCTGTACAAATGGCGCATCCATGCTCACATGACGGCCGCTGATCTTCATGGTATCCACCACTTCGGCAGTCGTTACCTCGAGTACTTCGGCCAATTCTTCCGGAGAGGGTTCACGCTCGTACTTCTGCTCGAGTTCTGAAAACGTCTTGGATATCTTGTTCAAGGACCCTACCCTGTTCAACGGCAAGCGTACAATCCGTGATTGTTCTGCAAGGGCCTGGAGGATCGACTGCCTGATCCACCAAACGGCATACGAGATGAATTTGAAACCACGGGTCTCATCAAACCGCTGTGCTGCCTTGATCAGTCCGAGGTTTCCTTCATTAATCAGGTCTCCCAAAGAGAGTCCCTGGTTTTGATATTGCTTGGCCACAGACACAACAAAGCGAAGATTGGCCTTGGTCAGCTTTTCGAGTGCAATCTGATCGCCTTCCTTGATCCGCTTGGCCAACTCCACCTCTTCATCCGGCGTGAGCAGATCAACTTTGCCAATCTCCTGGAGGTATTTGTCCAGTGACTGACTTTCCCTGTTGGTGATCTGCTTGCTGATCTTTAGCTGTCTCATGTGCCTTTTTAGCTTCTATTGGAAACGACGAGCCGATAAATTAGTTCCAAAATCCTTTCTGACAAACTACACCTGCGCAGGTTCTTCTTTTTTAGGTGGTTTTGGTAGCAGAACCTTGCGAGACAAGCGGAATTTACCTGTTTTCTTGTCGACTTCGATCAGTTTCACCTTCACTTCTTCACCTACTTCCATCACGCCTTCCATGGTTTCGAGGCGCTCCCACTTGATCTCTGAAATGTGCAGCAGTCCATCCTTGCCAGGCATGAACTCAACAAAGGCGCCGAAAGGCATGATTGATTTTACTACACCGTCATAAACAGTCCCTACTTCTGGTACTGCTACAATGGCCCTGATGCGTTTCAATGCACCATCCATCGCTGCCTGGTTGGTAGCGAACACACTCACGTGTCCCTTCTTGTCGATTTCTTCGATCACTACCGTTGCTCCGGTCGTATTCTGAATGTCCTGAATGACTTTTCCGCCTGGTCCGATGACAGCGCCGATCATCTCTTTGTCAATGATCATGCTAAATGCCCTCGGAGCATGTGGTTTGAGGTCGGGACGTGATTGCTGGATGGTTTTCTTCATTTCACCAAGGATATGAAGCCTTCCTTCCCTGGCCTGAAGAAGTGCTTCCTTCAGTACATCATAGGTCAGTCCTTCAACCTTGAGGTCCATTTGGCATCCGGTGATTCCCTTCTCTGTACCCGTCACCTTGAAGTCCATGTCACCAAGGTGATCTTCGTCACCAAGGATATCGGAGAGAATGGCATACTTGCCTTTATCTGAAATCATCCCCATAGCAATTCCGGATACGGGTGCCTTGATCGGCAAACCTGCGTCCATCAGCGCCATCGAACCAGCACAAACGGTGGCCATAGAAGACGAACCGTTAGACTCGAGGATGTCTGACACAATGCGAATGGTGTATGGATTGCTTTCATCACCAGGCAATACCTGCTTCAATGAGCGATACGCCAGATTGCCGTGGCCTACTTCCCTACGACCAGGTCCGCGATTGGGCTTTACCTCACCTGTAGAGAAGGCCGGGAAATTATAATGAAGCATAAACTTGTTCTCACCGGAAAACATGGCACCATCGATCAACTGTTGATCCAACTTGGTACCCAGCGTAACGGTGCTCAGCGACTGCGTTTCACCACGGGTGAAAATGGAAGAGCCATGTGCAGAAGGCAGGTAGTCTACTTCTGTCCAGATAGGACGGATTTCATTGGTCTTTCTGCCGTCAAGGCGAACGCGCTCGTTGAGGACGAGGTCACGGCAGGCCTTCTTTTGAATGTCGTGATAGTATCTCTTAACCAGTCCTTTGTCAATCGTACTGTCCTCTGGCAGCTGTGCAAGGTACTCGTCAACGATTTGTGCAAACAGGTCAGAGCGTTTCTTCTTGTTGGGGGTTTGAAGACGGGCAACGGCATAAGCCTTGTCATACATGAGCTTAAAGAGCTCCGCTTTCAGGGACTCATCGTTTGTCTCGTGGCTGTATGTCCGCTTCTCTGTCTTGCCAGTCTCTTTAGTTAAGGCAATCTGCAGTTGGCATTGCACCTTGATGGCTTCGTGTGCTGCCTTAAGCGCTTCCAGCATGTCTTCCTCGCTTACTTCCTTCGATTCACCTTCTACCATGAGGATGTTATCTATGGATGCTGCTACGATCAGGTCGAGGTCGGCCTTTTCCTTTTGCTCAAGGGTCGGATTGATGACCATCTTTCCATCGATGCGGGCGACGCGGACTTCCGATATAGGTCCAAGAAATGGAATGTCTGATACAGAGAGGGCAGCGGACGCTGCGAATGCTGCAAGGGCATCAGGCAATGCCTGGGTGTCTCCAGAAATCAACTGAATGATCACTTGTGTCTCTGCATGGTAATCATCTGGAAATAAGGGACGTATAGCCCTGTCAACCAAGCGACTGATTAATATCTCATAGTCTGAAAGTCTGCCTTCACGGCGAAGGAATCCGCCAGGGATTTTGCCCATGGACGCGAATTTTTCCTGGTAGTCAACAGAGAGCGGCAGGAAGTCTGCTCCCTCTTTGCCTTCCTTGTTGGATACAACGGTGGCCAGAATCATGGTGTTGGCCATCCGGAGTACTACTGAGCCGTCTGCCTGGCGTGCTAGCTTGCCTGTTTCGATGGTGATCTCTCTGCCGTCAGGCAGTTGACAGGACTTGGTAATAGGTGTTGGTTTCATATGTTTTTTGTGGCCTCTTGAGGCCGTTAGAAAAGCGAAAAGGGAACCTTGGACGGGTTCCCTGATGGCGCTGTTGTTATCTTATTTACGCAGGTCGAGTTCTGCGATAATGGACCGATACCTGGTGATATTGGTCTTCTGGAGGTAGCTGAGGAGTTTCTTCCTTTGACCGACCAGATTGAGCAGTCCTTGCTGCGTTGAGTGGTCCTTCTTATGGCCCTTCAGGTGCTCGGTCAAAGAATTGATCCGGTGGGTAAACAGGGCAATCTGGGACTCTGGTGAGCCGGTATCCTTTGCTGACTTGGCGGCTCCGTGTTTGGTGAAAAGTTCCTTTTTCTTGGCTGAATCGAGGTACATCGCTTGAATTTTAACGGCTTTTTACTCTTTTTTTTATTCGGCGCAAAAGTAAAGGAAATCACCAAAATCGCAAAATTTCAAGGCAAAGGAGCTGATGTTGTCCGGCCAAACCTTTGTTTAAGCTTCTCGACCACGACCCTGTAGTAGTCGGAATCAAACAGCCTGGCATCGAGGCGGGCCTGTCTCAGGAAAAACAGCCCTATCACTGCCAGAACAAAGTCTGCTGCCCAGATGCCTACCTCGACGCTGATCCGGTCCTGAAGGGCCCATTTCTCACCTGTGCTGCTGATGAGATAAAACAGGATGAAGAAGAAAATGGAAAAAATGACCGGCACACCGAGTCCCCCCTTTTTGATGATGGATCCCAACGGGGCTCCAATAAGAAACATGACAATGCACGCGACCGAATTGGATATGATTTTATGCCATTGAATTTGAAAAACCTTCCGGTCGTTGACGTAGGTGTTCCTCGTCGTATTCATATTCAACAACTGACTTTTGATTGATCGTGTGTTTCCGAGGGCAGCTGAAATCTCCTCGGATGACGGCGGCTTTCTGAAAATGCTATCCGATACTCTCCTTGCCTTGGCCGTGATCAGGCTGTCGTGAACCGGATTGAAGTCGAGTAATGGGATGGATCGATACGGGTCGTTCTTTGCAACGACGGAGTCCTTGGCTCGCTTGAATGACCTCAATGCCTCAGGCACATCAAGGGTGTCACCCTTATGATGCAGGTTAAACAACGAAAACTGCATGTTGTACCTGCCCAGGTCATTCTCCTTAATCTGATTGGTCAGGGAATCCATGTCACTGTCGAGTTCAAGGACGCTTCGCATGATCCGGTTGCCCTGGAACCAACGCTTGTCTGTGCGGGCAAAGCCAAAGGATGAAAGGTCAAGAACGATCTCTGTCTTGCTAAACTGGGTTTTGCGTAATGTTTCATTGGAGGTCTGATTGACACCCATGTTCTGGCCATCACTTCCCTCGCTGTATTCATAACCCCTGAAAAGTTCGAGCTTCAGGTATTGATCATTAAGGATGGTGTACATCTTTCCTGAATCAGCAATGGTTACCTGCTTGTTTCCCGAGCGTCCCCTGTGATCGTATATGATGACATCCTTGAGTGTGACGCCATCAGGATACTTCTTGTTCACCTTAATGCTGATGTCTGGTATCCCGGAATAGAAGGCGCCCTCCTGAAGATCCATTGCCGGCTTCTTCTGCTTGATATCGTACAGGAGGCTAAAGGCCTCCAGGGCTGCTTTGGGCACCCAGGTATTGTTGACGTAAAATGCAAAGAAGGTGAGTAGAATCACCATAAAGAAAATGGGGAAAAGACTCCGCGTCAGCGAGATACCAAGGCTTTTGATGGCTGTTATCTCAAAGTGTTCACTGAGGTTGCCAAAGGTGATGAGTGAAGAGAGCAGGATGGCCAGCGGGAGGGCCAAAGGGGTCATGAAGATGGCAAAGTAAAACAGCAGCGTACCCAGCACATCCCAGCCCAGGTCCTTACCTATGATGTCGTCGAAGTACTTGAGCATGTGCTGAAGCAGAAGGATGAACACCACGACCAGGAAGGTGAGGATAAAGGGGCCTATGAAGGACGTCAGGATGAGTTTGTCAATCTTGCGCATGACCGGGACGAGGTGTCAAAAATAGAGCCATTTTTTTCAGTTTGGTCCTGGTCATAGTGAAATGGCAAAAGTTTATAAATTTGCGCTCCTTTTGGCGAGGTAGCTCAGTTGGTTAGAGCATCGGATTCATAACCCGAAGGTCGGCAGTTCAAATCTGCTCCTCGCTACACTTCTCCTCCATCAGACTGCAGAAAGTAAGATCAGGGATTCCTACACTCCCGTGTAAGGAAAGCCTGGCTGGCATATCCAAATAATCCACAGTGAAAGCCTTCAAGGCACATCACCGGACCAAATCACAAAATATTTCCCTATATTCCATTCGAAAGGATTTGGATGGAAACGCACATGGCGAAGAAGCAACTTTTCACTGCTGATTATCAAATGCATGCTTCTGCGAAAATGCTCTATCCATACATTCAAACTGCTGGCGGCCTCTCCGAGTGGTTTGCCGATGACGTCAGAATCAACCCTGAAAAGGTTTTTACATTCGTTTGGGATCAGGAAGAACACAAAGCCTTCATTTCTTCACACCGCACCAACCACTTCGTTCGCTTTGAATACCTTCCCGAGTCAACAGAGGATAAGAAGGACCCCTCCTATTTTGAACTCAACCTGGAGGTCAATGAACTGACACAGATGACATTCCTCAAGGTGTATGACTATTCCGATTTTGATGACATGCAGGAACTTCAGGATCTCTGGGACGGCCTCGTTGAGAAGTTGAAAACAGTCGTCGGGGGCTAACCTACATGTTAAACCAGTAAGTGAGTTTGATCACAATGGCCCTGTTCTTGGGTGCGAAATTCTCGTTTGGCTGACCCACTGAATAAAAGTAATTGTCTGTATAGACGATGAACAGATCTGACACAGGTCGAAAGCGCCACTGAAAACGAGTATTGATGTTCATGTTCTTGTATTGACTGTTGTACTGGACGAAGGTGGTAAAGAACACGCTTTTGGTTAGCGTAAGGTCCAACCGCGGGCTGATGACATAAATATCAGCGCTCGTATACGGCGCCGGAAGCACAATCTTGTTGAAGTCAGCATCAATGGATACTACACCATACGGCTGAAAGCGGTAATTAAGACTGGTGTTGAAGTTGGTACGCGTTCCATTAAAGTACTGTCCGTGCAGTCCCCCAACAATGAACGTGAAGAGATTCTTGGGGTCAGAGATGTAGGAGAAGGATGCGTTGGTATACTTATAATCAGAATACTGCGGAAGCTTTACGGCCATATCCTCTGAAGGGGAATTGGTAGGGTCAAAATCATTCAGAAGGAATGTATAGGTATGCTGAACCTGGAAATTCAGGGTCGACTGATTCTGGAAATTGATCATGTATCCGGGAGTATACTGGTAGTCGGACAAACCATGAACATCATCCCAGATATAAAACGCATCGCCAACGAATCCGTGATTGTTGATCGCTGAATTCGAGGGAAACCACCGATAGCTTCCTGATGGCGAAACACGCTTGTAGCCTCTTCTCGGAACAAACCCAACAGCTGGGTTGTAGTTCTGACCTATGATTTGCTGGTACCAATTCAACCCTAACCTTTGTGTACTATAGACAAAGCTGAAGCCGTGTGCATACTCATTACCCGGGCTCTCCGGTGTGAATTGCTTATGAAAGAAAGCCGTTCCAGTGTACTTGTTGTTCTTAAAGCTGTAGTTGTAGTCAGCACCCAGCACACGGTTGTAGCCAAAGCCCTCCAAACGGAAATCACCAGAGTCATTCTTGAAAGTCTGACGGTTGACAAAAATGGCGCGCAGGTTCGAATTGGTACCCAACCTACGCTGGCCAGTGGCCACGGTGTAGTTGTATGAAGGTATGGAAGACTCTTTTATTGCTGCCGTCTGCATATTCAGGAAACCGACGCGGTAGAACTTGTTGATGTTTCCACTTAGGCGCGCCCCGAAGAGAATCTGGTTCTGTATGTTCTGTCCAGTATTTGGATCGCGTGCCACACCGATACGTCTTGAAAAGAACGGTCGTGCGTTGGGGTGTCCGTATGAAAGAAAGAGGTCGGCATTCTCTAGAAAAAACTGGCGCCTCTCAGGAAAGAAAATCTCAAAGCGTTCGAGGTTCGTCACCTGCCTGTCTACTTCCACCTGTGAAAAGTCCGGGTTGACGGTGAGATCCAGATTGAGTGATGAAGTCACAGCGACCTTTGCATCTCCACCAAAGCTGGCGCCCGAGGAACTGGGCTCACCTGTAAGAAAATTCTTTGAGGCATTGCCTGCGGCATACGGTATGATGGAGATATTCGATCCCGGATGTCTCAAGGGCTCATCCCAGACGAGCTCCGCATTGTAGTTCAGATTACCTGCCTCGAAAAACCTGGGAGTCCACGGCCACACCGCACGTTCATTCTCCTTGCTGTCCTGCCGGTAATATTTGATGTTCCATTTCGTAGCGCCGGCCTTGAACCGGATCGTCGTGTAGGGTATTGCCATCTCGGCAACCCAATAGCCATCGTACTGTTTGACGGCGCTGTACCATTTATTGTCCCATGACAAGTCGAGGTTGTCTGTAGCGATATAGCCATTGGAAATGAGCCCCTCACGCTGAACACCTGCGGGGCTTACGCCGAAGAAGAAAGCATTGGTGACATCCTGGAAAGTGTCAATGATCACGGCAACACCATCGAGGCCTGGTCCCCGAAAGTCACGCCGAAGTGAGGATACCACATAGCCTCCAGGTTTGATGTTGCGGGCAACAACACTGAAGTAAACAAATGAATCATCGTAAGTAGCCCTATACTCGGTGCGCACCCGCGATAGCGCTGTATCGTAGGGAAATTGCTGATGCAACTGATCGATCATGTCAGCCTGCTGCCACGAAGTCTCTTCGATCACGCCATCGAGCTTGATAAGATCTGTCGACCGCTTGATTCCAATGGTAGGTTTGTCAGGTTCGGGGTCTGCCAGGACTACCATTGGGAGCAACACAACGGTCGCCAGGAACAACAAACGCATGCAGGCAATTGACACAACACAGAGGTGATGCGCAAAATAAATGGGATAAGCGGAATAACCACCTTTTTGTCTTCATCGCGATGGCTATTTTTGTCGACTAACTTTCCAGCATGCTGCCTAAAAACAATCCGGCCGAGACAATGGCCTGGCGGAAACTGACCGCCCACTTCCTTGAAATGCAGGCCTATTCCCTCCGGGAAGCCTTTGCTGCTGATCCTCAGCGCTTTGAAAGGCTACATGTTCAATTCGAGGATATCCTGGTAGACTATTCCAAGAATTGTATCACCGAAGAAACCATACAACTGTTCGGTGAGCTGGCAGATGAGTGCAACCTCGGTGATGCCGTCAACGCCATGTTTGAGGGCCACGCGATCAATGAGACGGAGCGACGTGCTGTGCTCCATGTGGCGCTTCGAAACAGAAGCAACACACCCATGATGGTCAATGGTAGCAACGTCATGCCGGATGTTAACGCCGTACTGTCGCAAATGAAGACCTTCTCAACCGCACTGCTGTCGGGAACCTGGAAGGGATATTCAGGCAAGCCCATTACCGACATCGTCAACATCGGCATTGGCGGATCTGACCTGGGGCCGCTCATGGTGACGGAGGCCCTCAGACCCTATCGTAAAAATATCCGTGCGCACTTTGTGTCCAATGTCGATGGCACGCACATCGTTGAAACACTCAAAACACTCGCTGCAGAGACTACCCTGTTCATCATTGCCTCAAAGACATTCACAACGCAGGAAACCATGACCAATGCCATGACAGCACGGGAATGGTTTATCAAGGAATCAGGTGGCCAGGGAGATGTAGCCAAACACTTCGTAGCCGTTTCAACCAATGAAAAGGCTGTTGTTGAATTCGGAATCGCTCCAGAAAATATGTTTGTCTTCTGGGATTGGGTCGGCGGACGTTATTCCCTTTGGTCATCGATTGGCCTTTCTATCGCGTGCACCCTGGGTTTTGAAGTTTTTGAGCAGCTGCTCGATGGCGCTCATGCGATGGACAATCATTTCAGAGCAACACCACATGACAAAAACATTCCTGTTCTGTTGGCCATGATCGGCATCTGGCATACCAATTTTTTTGATGCACAAAGTGAAGTCATTCTTCCCTATGATCAGTACATGCATCGCTTTGCAGCTTACTTCCAGCAGGGGAATATGGAAAGTAATGGTAAGTCCACGGACAGGGACGGACAGCCGGTGTTGTATCAGACAGGACCCGTGATATGGGGTGAGCCGGGCACCAACGGTCAACATGCATTCTATCAATTGATCCACCAGGGCACGCGATTGGTACCCTGCGACTTTATCGCCCCTGTCAACAGTCATAACCCTGTCGGTGATCATCACGCAAAATTGCTGTCGAATTTCTTTGCTCAGACAGAAGCGCTGATGATGGGTAAGAATGAAAACGAAGTAAAAACTGAGCTCACCGCAGCAGGACTGGACGATGAGGCCATCAGTTTTCATCTGCCCTACCGGGTCTTTACAGGCAACAAGCCAACGAACTCTATCCTCTTCGACCGCCTTACTCCGCGAACACTCGGAAGTCTCATCGCCATGTATGAGCATAAAATATTCGTGCAAGGAGTTATCTGGAATATCTTCAGCTTTGATCAGTGGGGTGTTGAACTGGGAAAGGTGCTTGCCAAAAGAATATTGCCTGAACTGACCTCACCCGGAGCGGTCACAGGACATGATGGCTCTACCAATGGGTTGATCAACCATTTCAAACGATTGAAGGGGCTGCTCTGATGGCGGCTATGTAAATGACAGCCTGTACCCTATTTTTGGCCCTGATTCAAATACATTGAACAAGTCAAGCATCACAAAAATCGGCGTCTTCACTTCTGGCGGTGACGCTCCCGGCATGAATGCCGCCATTCGTGCCGTTGTTCGCTCCTGCAGCTATCACAACGTTGAGACCTGGGGCATCACGCGCGGTTACGAAGGCATGATCGATGGAGAGATGTCAAAATTGGGAACACGTTCTGTTGGAAACATCATTCAACGGGGCGGAACAATATTGAAGTGCGCTCGCAGTGACAGTTTCAAGACGAAGGAAGGCAGGGCGAAAGCGATTGCCAATCTGAGAAAACACGGGATCGACGGTCTCGTTGCCATTGGCGGGGATGGTACCTTTCGAGGTCTGCATGAACTAATCAAGGATTCTGGCATTCCTGCGATTTCAATCCCGGGCACCATCGATAATGACATTGCCGGTACTGACTACACCATTGGCTACGATACAGCCACCAACACAGCCGTCGAGGCCATCGACAGGATCAGGGATACAGCCTTGTCACACAACCGTCTTTTCTTCATCGAAGTCATGGGGAGGCATTCAGGATATATCGCCATCAATAGCGCCATTGCCGGCGGAGCCGTGGCCGTGATCATACCAGAAGAGCATACTTCCTTTGATTCCCTGTACACCCTGCTTGAGCAAACAGGAAAAGCCAACAAGAAGTCAAGCCTCGTGGTAGTGGCCGAGGGGTCGCGCATCGGAGGCGCCATGGAGCTGGCGCGGATGGTCACCGAGCGCTCATCCTACTTCGATATCAAAGTCACCATCCTGGGACACCTTCAACGCGGCGGTTCTCCAACTTATTTTGACCGCGTATTGGCCAGTCACATGGGACTCGCTGCAGTAGAGGGTCTCCTCCAGGGAAAAACAGATTGCATGGTTGGTGTTCAGCACGGAAAGATGGTTCTCAATCCCTTTGAAGATATTATGAACGGGCAGACACACGAGATAGATCGTGAAGCCTTGAGGCTTGCCAAAATTCTTTCCACGTAAATGATGGATCTCACCATTGGCATCGATGTGGGAGGCACCAGTACCAAGTATGGACTGGTTGACCGCAGTGGCACTGTTCATCAGCAGGGAAGCATCCCGATGGATGACTTCGAAGATTTTAGTGATTTCTTCGACACACTTTCCGACTCCATACGGCAGGCCCTGGCTCTTGGACCCCGTGATTCAAGACTCGTAGGAATAGGTGTCGGTGCAGCCAACGGAAACTACTATCACGGAACGATCGAGAATGCCATCAACCTCAAGTGGAAGGGCGTATTGCCGCTGGCCAACATGTTCAAGGATGAATTCCATGTTCCTGCTTTGGTCACCAACGATGCCAATGCTGCGGCCGTTGGTGAGATGGTGTTCGGCAATGCGAAGGGGATGAAAGACTTTGTCATCATCACCCTGGGCACAGGCTTGGGAAGCGGGTTTGTCTGCGGCGGGGTTTTGCTAAACGGTCACCATGGAATTGCAGGAGAACTTGGTCACACGACTGTCAATCCGGCCGGCCGGTTTTGTAATTGCGGCAAGCGTGGATGTCTGGAGACGTACGCTTCTGCCACAGGTATCAAGCGGACGGTCTACAAGTTGCTCGCCGACCACCTTGAGCCCAGTGAACTCAGGGGTATCAGTTTTGAAGACCTCAATACCAAGACCATTTCCGATGCAGCCCTTCGTGGTGATGCTGTCGCAATAGAGGCATTTGAATACACAGGCAGGA
>JAEUUD010000249.1 GCA_016787625.1 Cyclobacteriaceae bacterium | reverse complement strand
GGCTGGATTGCTTATCAGAGAAGCGTAAGGAATAAGAAACTAATAAATAGCTTCCTTAAATGGGGAACTCTTATTCTGGCCGCAATAGGTGTAGGGCTTCAAGTATACTATTCTGGCCAAGAACGTAAGCACCCCGAAGCGATTGAACCCAAGCAAAAAGAAGTGCCAAAACAAAAAGTATCTCCCGTCGATACGACCAAGCGAGATACAACCATGAACGTGCCCTAGTCAAGTGTTAAGCCCACCCGCCTTGTCCCAAGTCCGCGATAGTTGCCCACTAGGTCCTCGGCTCTGGGTGCTACGCACTGAGCCTTAGGCATTGGGTATTGGGCTTTGATCACCGATAACTGATTACTGATCACTGATCACCGGCCTCAGATCACGACAACGTAATAATATCCCCTCCGTTATTACCAGTCTAATCCCTCGCCTATGCTGCAAAACTACCTTCGCCTCACAGTCCGGAATTTCCTCAGAAACCGTGGCCCGTTCCTCATCAACCTCGTTGGCATGGGCATCGCCCTCGCCACGTGCATCACCGCCTTTGTCAACTACGAGTTCAACGAAGGATTTGACAAACAGCAAGCCGATGCTGCAAGTATTTATCGCATCAGTTTTTGGAATGAGTCAGAGCAAAAGCAGATCCCATATGGCGTATGCCCGCTGCCTCTGGGTACCCTCCTCCGATCAAACCCAGGAGAAGCACAACAAGTGGTACGCTACATCAGCCGACGGGCGCAGTTTCGTATCGGCGATGATTTGTTCGAGAAAGAATTTATCTACACAGATCCGGATTTTGTCAAGCTCTTCACCATAGATAAACAATTCGGTTCCCTGGATGTCACGGACAAATCATCGGTGATCATCAGTGACAAGCTGGCAATCACATATTTCGGAACCGCTGAAGTCGTTGGAAAGACACTGACACAGGTGATTGACGTTGGCCAAACGCGCGACTTTACCATTGTGGGCGTTTACAACGCCTTCCCGGCGAATTCCAGCATGCGCTTTGACTTGCTAAGTACCTATGACAATTATTATCTCGACCCGGCAAAGCAATCTGTTCAGGAAGGTGACTGGAAAAGGTGGTCGACGGTATTTCTCAAAATTAACGACGAGGGTGCGGTGAAGAGAATAACGTCGCAGCTGCAGTCGTATCTCAAAATCCAGAATGAAGCGCGACCCGACCTGATGGCAAAAGAATTTTATCTGGAATCTTTTCAGGGCATGGCCGCAAGAGCGATTCGTCAGAAGAATCAGGGACATTGGTTCAACATGCCTATGCCTCCGGCCGGTGTCCTTGCTCCGTTTGTAATGGCAGCCTTTATTCTATTGGTGGCCTGCTTCAACTTTACCAACAATGCCATTGCCATGGCCGGTAAACGACTTAAAGAGATTGGCATTCGCAAGGTTGTTGGAGGACGGCGCAGGGAATTGATTGTGCAATTCCTCTCCGAGACATTGATATTCTCCCTGCTCGCTCTCGCGTTGTCTACTATCCTTGCTGAGTACTTTGTAGCCGGGTGGGATGCCATGTGGCCAAGTATTGAACTTAGTGTGCGCTATAAGGACAACTGGCCGTTCTTCGGCGCACTGGCCGGACTTGTTGTCATCACCGCATTGCTGGCCGGTGGCTACCCTGCGTTTTATATTTCATCGTTCAGGCCGATTCAGGTGTTGCGCGATCGGATTCAACTCGGTGGCATGAATTGGTTTACCAAAAGTTTGCTGGTGGTGCAGTTCAGTATTTCTCTCGCAGCGGTCATTTTTGCCTTAGCCTTCTACTTCAATTCACATTACCAGCGTGATTATGACCTGGGATATACCTATCGTGGCGTGATCCAGGTTCCTGTTGACGGAAATGAGAGCTACGAACGCTTGAAAATTGCCTTGACCTCTGATCCTATGATTCAAAGTATCGGAGGAAGTCAGCACCATATTTATAGTAGTTCAGCCAAGGCTTCCGTGACGATTGGCGCCCAGAGCGAAAAGGAAGTGGATGTATTGAATGTTGGTGATGATTACTTCAAGACACTTAACGTACGGGTTATATCGGGCCGTGGTTTTGAAAAGGATAGGGCCTCCGATGTTCAGGAAGGTTTAGTGGTCAACGAAGAATTTGTGAAACACTTTAAGTTGCCAAAGGCCCTGGGCACCCGGATCCTTATGAACGATACCGTGTCGCTCTATATCGTTGGTGTAGTGAAAGATGTGTACCTCAATGCCTTGTTTCAGCCCCTGGCGCCGCTGGCATTCCGCTATGTGCCGGAAGCAGACTACCGGTACCTCGTGGCCTCAACGGACCCATCGAAAGTCGAACTGGTCAATGATAAAATTCAAGACGAATGGAAAAAGCTGTTTCCAGCAACCTTATACCCTGGCCGCCTGATGGAAGAGCGGATGGTGATGGCGCTGGACCACTTTGACGCCGTGGTGATCATCTATTCTTTTCTCGGCATGGTGGCCATCGTAATGTCGGTCTCCGGTTTGTTTGGACTGATGTCGATCCACTTGCAGAAGCGGACAAAAGAAATTGGCATTCGGAAAATCCTGGGAGCCTCGGTGCCTCACATTTTGATCAAAACCAGTCAACTGTTCCTCATTATCATGTGTTTCTCCTTTGTGCTTGGAGGTCTCATGGGTGCCACGATGGTGAACAAGTTGATGGACAGCGTATGGGAGTACTATGTAGCGGTAAATCTAAAAGTGCTTTCTCTCGCTGTGATGATTCTGTTTACCATTGCGTCGGTCACCATCTACTCCATTGTTCGCAGGGCAGCTACGGCGAACCCTGTTGAAGCGTTGAGATATGAGTGACAAGACGGGGGCCTGGGGCATTGAGCCTTCGGCTTTGAGATTACTGATCACCGATAACTGACCACCGATTACCGATTACCGATCATGACTCGTGCCTTAGATGCACCACCGGATTGGTGCGTATCACACGCAAGGTAAATCCAGTCACACAGAGCAAAGCGACGGTAAGCGCAAGC
>JAEUUD010000248.1 GCA_016787625.1 Cyclobacteriaceae bacterium | reverse complement strand
ATAACAATGTGAGCGAGGTAATAGAAAAACGCAACGCGCCCAATCGTGATCAGGGAATTTGAGACCCAACCCTTTGCTTTTTCAGCAAATGGAACCAGCGCAATGATGGGACCCAATGTCATCATCGTGAAAAGGATGGAGGCCGGGTATTTGTTTTGATTGAGGACACGCAGGATCTGAGGGAAGTCGTTGGGTTCTGAGTTCATGACCAGAACACTGGCAATAACCAAGTATGCAGCAAAAAGCGAAACCCCGATTGTCAGGCAGTATTTCCGGCGGGAGTCATCGGGCGATTGAAGAATATTTCCGAATCCGTACCCCGCGGCCATGATACCAAGCCAGGGGATGATTACGTACAAGATGTTAATGCCTTTGAATGTTTCGAACCCGGAAGGATAAATGAATTCCCAAACGGGTGCGAAAGCTGGTTGCCAGGAATCAGGAAGCAGTGACGGGACATAACCAAAGAGTTGTTGTCCAAGGATGATGCAAACGCCGATGACACCAATTGTCCTGGAGTCAAGGCGAATGAACAATGTTAGGAGTATCATACACCACCCTAACATCCAGATCACGCCAGCGAGGATGAAGTCGGTACCGAGATGGAAGGACCAGAGAAACCGTATGACGGTGAGTTCGAGGATAACCAAAAGCAGACCGCGTGAAAGGAGGAACTTTGTCAGCTCGCTCTTTCCGACTTTAGCGCCATAGAAGTATGCGCTCGTTCCGGCAAAGAAAGCGAAAGCCGGAGCACAGAAATGGGTGATCCAGCGTGTAAAGAAAATATCTACCTCGGGACTCCAGGCAGGCACGCCAGAGTAAACACGAACGTGGTCGATGGCCATGAGCACCATCACCAGCCCCCGAAGGTAATCGACGGATTGAAAGCGGTTGGTTGTCATAAAGTGTATGACCTAGTTGCATCTTTTTTTCTTCTTCACAAAGTACTTTGGTTTGAAGCTATCGCTCTTATGTTGAAAGGAGCCAAAGCCCTGACCTGAGGCCGGAGAGGGCAAATTTTCGCCTTCTTTAGTTCAAAAGGAAAACCCTTACCTTCATTCTCCATGAAGCTCTCACGCGTCATACTTTGCTCTGTGTTGGTTGTCCTGTCGGTCACCGCTGTCGGCCAGGGCCGTATGACCTACTCTGAACTCGCCCGTGAACTCGCCGGCCCAAAACCAATTCTTGAGTACGTAGGGGTTAGCTTTGAAAATGACCTCGAGAAAAACCTCGACAACCCGCAGGACCTTTCCAAACCTGACTTGTTTAACAAGTATTTATACGCCCTTATCAAAAACGACAGTGCAGGTTATTTCACCATCAACAAAGAGGAAGTGGTCTTTGATCATTGCACCTTCGACAACGACCTGATTTTTAAGAACGTAAAGTTCAACGGCACTTTGGCCATTGCCAATCCAACGTTCTCCGGCAGGAAGAGCTTGTACCCCGTGCTGGTGTTGGATTCCTCTTTGGTCACCAACGGACTCCTCATCTCTTCCCAGAATACTATTCAGCGAATCCAGATTTCAAATGCGCAAATCGGCGTTACGTTTTTGCTGGATGTCGACAATGTTCATTCCGTAGCCATCAGTGGCACCAGGATCAACCTGGATGATCCAAATCCTCTTAGGCCTTTCTCGGTTTTCGTCGGCAAGAATGTTTCCCTCTTTTCTTTCGACAATTCAGAAGTGCGCCATACCACAGGAAATCAACTGTTGGGAGGATTCATCGCGGCGTCAGCGACACTGAGGATAAGATCATCCTCATTTTATTCCGCAAGCACGGATGCGGGACTGGCGATTTTCGCTTCAAACGCCGACCTCAAAAACATCATCCTCATCGAGAATACATTCGATGTACATGTGATGCTCTATCCTCCGGTGGATGTTGCCATCAAGCTCATGGACAATTCGTTTAAGAAAAACCTGGGCTGGGAATACACCGGACTTGCGCCGTCGAGTGTGATCGATTGGGAGACGATACCGGTTTCACGCGCCGGGCAATACTTTGGCGTCGATGGCGGCATTTTCCCTGACAGCCTGTTCTTCAACGGCCGCAATGATGAGCAGCTTGACAACAGGAGAAGGGTGATGCAACTGATCAAGATGTTCAAGGGAATGTACGACTTGTACAAGACCGGTGGTGACATCGAGTCGGCCAATGCGGCATATATCGTGATCCGCGATCTGGAGACCCGCTATCTTCAGCGCGTGCAGGAGAAAGATCCCACCTATGAGACGTTTCTGAAAATCAAGTTGAACCAGTTGATGAAAGTGTATACCCTCTACGGCACCAGCCCCGCCAGGGCCATCATCGTTTCAGGCTGGGTAATACTGGCGTTTGCTGTGTTCTATTTTTTCTTTCCATCCAGCTGGGATGTGACATCCAAGAGCCGGCTGATTTCGAATTTCAGGGACTTTGCTCAAAAAAATGAGAAGGGCTATGTGAAGCCGTTCTTCGTCATGATGGGTGGCTTTATGATCAGTGTCCTGAATGCCCTTACCCTCAGTTTGAATTCATTTGTTACGCTGGGCTTTGGAGAAATACCTACGACCGGGGCTGCCCGCTATGTGACCATCGTCCAGGGATTCCTTGGCTGGTTTCTGCTCAGCATCTTCACGGTGGCCGTTATCAACCAGGCGCTGTTCTAGATCATCGAACCCCTTCCCAAGCTGACGCCTCATTATACAGCTTGCATATACGCTGTAGGATAATGCATCCAAATTTCGGATTTTGGAGAAAGAGTTCTCTTAAAACAATAATCCCTGATTATGAAACGATTCATCGCCTCGTCAATCGGAGCATTGGCCTTCGTGCTCACCCTTGTTTCTTGCAATCAGCAGGAAAAGAGCACTGATACAAAACAGAACGGCCTTCCTCTGCCGGACCCTTCGTTTGGAGGTAAAGTCGGGCAGACGCTTAAGGAATCACAACCTGATTATCCCAAACCGGTCATGCCGCCATCCGGCGCACCGAACGTCCTTGTCATCCTGCT
>JAEUUD010000247.1 GCA_016787625.1 Cyclobacteriaceae bacterium | reverse complement strand
TACGGGCCGCAGTATCCATCATCGGTACCATCTCACCAAACCATACAATGTTGGGTCGAAGCTGAGAACCTCGCTCACACCGGTCGCCGAGGTTCAACTGCCATCCAGCAATGGGATAGACAAGTTGCTCATCCATCGTGCTTCTTGATTCTGATAGTTTGCCGTGAAGATGCACGACCCGTGTTGACCCTGCCCGCTCATGAAGGTCATCAACATTTTGGGTGATCACCGTCACCTCAAACTGCTGTTCGAGTTCTGCCAGTTCCCTGTGGGCTGCATTGGGTTGTGCCTCCAGCGCGTGGCGTCTTCGTTGGTTGTAAAACTCCAGTACCATCTCAGGATTCCTCCGCCATGCTTCGGGCGTTGCCACGTCCTCCACGCGATGACCCTCCCACAAGCCACCCGAATTACGAAAGGTAGCCAGACCGCTTTCCGCTGAAACACCAGCGCCGGTGAGAACGACGAGTTTTTTCACTGTGACTATTTCAGCCTGCGATCAAAAAAACTACGCGCAGATTCAAAGACCTGCTTCCAACTCTGATACCGCAAGAATCCATGTACCTCGTCAGGCAAAACGAGAATTTCAGTCACCACTTTCTTCTCCCTCAACCGCTCGGCAAGGTCTGTCGTTTCCTGAAAGAGGACATTGCGATCGTCGTCTCCGCATACCAGCAACACAGGACCTACCCACCTGGAAAGATCACTCACCGGAGAATTGTCAAACGCCATCTGCATATTGGCACCGGCAATGCCCCACCCGCCGCCAGGAGAAAATTCTCTCGCACGAAATGACCAATCGTGGACGCCATGCAAATCAACGCCTGCTTTAAACAGTTCCGGATTCTTCGCCAAACCCATGGCCGTGAGATAACCTCCGTACGAACCTCCCCACAATCCAATTTTCGCTGCATCCACTTCAGCCAGGCCTTGCAGATACTTTCCTGCTGCCACAACATCCTGATACTCACTTGCACCCCATGGTCCCTGATCTTTTGCCCGTCTGAAGTCGCGACCATATCCAATGCCGTCACGATAATTCACAGCAATGACAGCATACCCGACACTGGCCAGATACTGGTTAAACGCATAGCAATTGCTGTAGTAGCCGCTGTAGTGAAAGCCGAGCAACATTTGTCGTATCGGCCCGCCGTGCATAAACACGAGACCAGGTCGTTTGCCTTTTATGCTCCTGTTAATAAAGAGTTGGCCGTGAACGGTCGTTCCGTCGGGTGATTTGAAAACAATTTGCTCAGGCTTAACAAAACCTTGTGGTGTGAATGCGGGTCCAGGAGGCGTTGACAGTTTCTGGTACGTTTTACTCTTTTCATCGTACTTCACGAGGGTGGCTGGTGATGTAACGGATGACTGGATACAATAAAGCTCGCCATTGGCTAATGCAGGGTACATCTCGATGGTTTCACCACTGGTTACAGGTGTTACCTTTCCGTCGGTGACGCCGGACTTCCAGATGTGGCGCCTGTCGATATCCTCCCTGTTGCCGTCAAAGTAGATCGATGTCTCTGCTGCATCCAGCGTATAGCTCTCCACCTCACCGTTTCCAGGCGTTATGTCTTTAATGTCTGATCCATCTGGCCTCATGGAATAAACATGGTCCCAACCCTGATGTTCTGAAAAGAACAGCAGACGGTCGGTCTTTGTCCATGTGAAAATTGGTGCAGGGTAAAATTGGGCGAACCCACCATCATCGGCCGGTGAGGACCAGACGGCTGCACCAGCGCCAGTAGCAGCGTCTGTCACCCAGACAGAGAACTTGCGACCTCCCACGAAACTGATAAGCTCATCAGCCTTCAATCCAGGGGTACGTATGAAGGCTATGCGTTTTCCGTCAGGGGACCACACAGGAAAACGATCCATGCTCACTTCAGGAGAAATCCAGCGAATGCTGCGTGATTCTATATTGAATACCCCAATAAAATTGTGATCCCGTCGTGCACTGGTGAATGCAATTTCCTTTCCGTCAGGAGAAAATCGCGGCTCCATGTTCGAACCTCTGGCAAAGAACAACTGAGCGGGTAAAGAACCTTTCTCTATAGCGATGTACTGAATCTGAGGCCCCCTGGCAAACAGCAGTTTCTTTCCGTCCGGATAAAACACCGGGTCAGAACCAGCGGTAAGCCGATACAACTCATTGGATGCAATCTGCAAAACCCAAATGGCCTGCTCAGCACCATCCGCTGAACTGGATGGGTTTGGGCTATAGCCTTCCCTGCTCTGATCACCACCACGCACAAACACCAACTGTTGACCATCGGGTGAAAATGTCAATTGTGACAACTCCTGACCATCATCCTGATCGAACCGGGTTACGGCACTGGTTTGTCCTCCGGAGCGAAGGAAGATATTACGCCTTCCCAGATCATTGACGATCCACGCGAGTCGCTTACCATCTTTTGATACAGCAAGGCCCGATGCCATGGGTCCACCCATGAATTGATCAATCGAAGGTTGTGCTTCAGCCAACGAACAGGCAAAAGCAAGAATCAGCAGGTTAATGGCTCTCATGGTTTGGTGGGTTAGACAAACAAATCTAAAGGCAATCAGGCAGAACCTAAAAGCCTTTAATCAATTCCACCAACCGTTTACTCCTTCTTTTTGCGGAAGAACCTTCCCTTTCGTTCAGGGGCATTCGCTGCGAGTGTGATACACTCTTCCAGGGTAAGATCGGCAGGAACCTTGTCTTTGGGAATCTTCACATTCTTTTTTCCCGCCTTGATGTAAGGACCAAATCGTCCATTAAGAATCTGAATATCAGGATTCTCCTCAAACAGTTTGATCGTTCTGTTCTTATCAGCTTCCCGTTTGGCATGAATCAGTTCAACGGCGCGGTCAGGCGTGATCGTATAGGGATCCTCTCCCTTTGGAATGGAAACGAATTTCTTGTCGTGAAGAACATAAGGTCCAAACCTTCCGATGTTTGCCACTACAGGCTTCTCTTCGAAGAGACCAAGATCACGGGGCATCTTCATCAGTTCGAGGGCGTCCTCGAGTGAAATGT
>JAEUUD010000246.1 GCA_016787625.1 Cyclobacteriaceae bacterium | reverse complement strand
GCACACGAATCTCAGCGCCCGTTTCAATCGTGGCAGCCTTCAGTGTGCGCGTTGCAGTATCTCCCTGAACACCCGGTTCTGTGTACGTAATGGACACAACGACTTGCTGAGGTGCTTCTGCCGTAATAGCGTTCGTTCCGTTTTCAAATGCGATGAGCAGGGTAACGCCTTCCTTGATGTAGTTTACTGAATCACCCAGCAAAGCCTTATCGAGATAGATCTGATCAAACGTATCCTTGTCCATGCACACCAGGCTGGTGCCGTCAGTATACAGGAACTGATATTCTTTTGTTTCTACACGAAGGAGGTCAACAGAATCGCCGGGGCGAAAACGGTTTTCTGCGAGTTTGCCGTTGCGCAAGTTGCGCATTTTGATCTGATAGAATGCACGAAGGTTGCCGGGAGTGCGGTGCTGAAGTTCTTCAACCTGCATGATATCGCCGTTGTACCGAATGTAGTTTCCTTTGGTGAGGTCAGAAATCGTTGCCATACGAGAGTTTGAATTTACAAATCAATTGGTTATTTACAATTTGAAGCTGTTTGTGCGGAGCGTGCGCTATTTGGAGTCGTACGCCCACTTCACATAGAGTGCGCCCCACGTGAATCCGCCGCCGAACGCAGCGATGATCAGGTTGTCTCCTTTCTTTAGTTGCTTTTCGTAATCCCAAAGCAAAAGTGGAATCGTTCCATCCGTTGTGTTTCCATAACGCTGGATGTTCATCATGACCTGTGCTTCGTTAACGCCTACGCGGCTGGCCGTCGCATCGATGATGCGCTTGTTGGCTTGATGAGGAACCAGCCACTGAATGTCTTTTGCTTTCAGGTTGTTGCGTTCAGCAACCTGGGCCGCCACATCGGCCATGTTGGTAACGGCAAATTTGAACACGGCAGACCCTTCCTGATAAACGTAGTGAAGGCGCTTTTCTACGGTCTCGCGCGATGCCGGCATTCTGCTTCCACCTGCCTTCATGTGAAGGTAGCATTCGCCTGAACCGTCACTTCTCAATATGGAATCCATGACCCCAACATCTTCTGTTGTCGGTTCTAAAAGAACGCAGCCGGCGCCATCACCGAAAATGATGCAGGTTGTACGATCGGTATAGTCAAGGATCGCTGACATCTTATCGCCACCGATAATCACTACCTTTTTGTACTTGCCTGACTCTATGAAACTGGTGCCCGTTGCGAGGCCATAAATAAATCCTGAACACGCCGCGCCAAGATCGTAGCTGAACGCATTAACAGCGCCAATGGCGGTGGCTACAATATTGGCGGTAGCCGGGAAAGTCATGTCGGCAGTGATCGTAGAGAAGATGAGAAGGTCAATTTCCTTGGGATCAGTGCCGGTCTTCCTGAGCATGTCTTTTACCGCGGCAATACCCATGACGGATACACCCTGGTGTTCACCCTTCAGAATGCGGCGTTCCTTGATGCCCGTGCGAGAGACAATCCACTCGTCATTGGTCTCCACCATCGTCTCCAGTTCCTTGTTGGTAAGGATGTAGTCAGGCACATAGCCCCCTACACCGGTGATCGCTGCTCGGATTTTTTTGCTCATGGTTCTATTGAATCGTAGAAAAACAAAGGCCCGGATTCCATGTGAACCGGGCATTCCTGCGGCCTTGGCTTCTTGATAATCTCACCAGACAGGCAGGTACATTCATGTCTCTTACGCCAGCACTTCTTTCTCCATCACAACAGTGCCCCTGTAATAGAGCTTGCCTTCGTGCCAGTATGCACGGTGGGGGAGGTGATGCTCTCCGGTTGTTGCGTCGATGGCGAATTGTTTGGGCGTTGCTTTATAGTGCGTCCTTCTCTTGTCGCGGCGGGTCTTCGAGGTTTTTCGTTTGGGATTTGGCATAACTGTTTACTTTAACTTTTTCAATTTTTCCCAGCGTGGGTCAATGTTCTCCTCATCACTTTCAGTCTCATTCACCGGTGAGGAGTATACCAGCTGAATGTCTTCATTTGCAATCTCTTCTGTACTGAACTTCGGGTGCAGCCGCTTCATGGGCAAGGAGACGGAGATCAATTCATACAAGTACTGCCCCATATCAAGGGCGACCTGTTCACGTGTGATGAGCACAATCTCGTCACTCAATTCCCCGGCTTCCTGGCCATACTTGAACAGGATCTTCCGATCAATGTTCATGGCATGCGAAAACGGCTCCAGGCTCCTGTCGCATACGAGGTGCGCCTCACCTTGTATGTGGAAAATGGCCTCTATGAGGGTTTCCCTTTTGTCCAGGCTTACTTTGGCTTCAAATTGACCGCTTTCAAGGAGGCTAGTCCCATAAAGCTTGAAGAAATCATCCCCGATGGCGTACTCAAAGTGGTGGGTTTTTTGACTTAACCCGATAATGTTCACCTTAAAGTCCACAGCCCTCATCACATCCAAAATAAGCGCGCAAATTTATCAGGATTTTCCGGATTTTGAGCGGTATTCTCCTGTTTCATGGGGTAATAGACCCCAACCAGCCCTTGCCGGGCTGTTTTTGAGTCAATGGTGGTGTTTGGCTTTGACCTAAACCTGCTTGAAATCGCTCAGACGGAGGTCCTGGCGCTTATCAAAGTTGTCAATAAGGTGATTGACCACCTGCTTGAGGTATCCCAGTTTGATGGCAATGTTCTGGGTGAACAGGATCTCGCTTTCCATCACGCGATGGTCGGCCATGACAAGTTCAACCGAAGACATCAGATAATCAGCCTTTTGCCGGTCCGAAAGGGCCCCCAGGGACCCTATTGGCTCAGGGTGCTGTATCAATTCTTCCACCTCGGCCTCCGGATAATTACGCTCTCGGGCAATCTGAAAGATCAGGTCACGCTCAACGGAAGCAAAATCACGGTCGGCATGAGCCAACTGGATCAGGATGTTTAGCTTCTTTTTGGTGACGATATCCATTATTTAAAGGGTAATACTTCAATCTACCCCCAAGAGCGGCACTTGTGCAAATGATTCCGTCAAAAGGTATTTTTTGACCTGTGGACTGTCAGGCTCAGGGGTTCAGCGCCGGAGTACGTCGCTTG
>JAEUUD010000245.1 GCA_016787625.1 Cyclobacteriaceae bacterium | reverse complement strand
AAATAGAGACCAGCACGCAGGTTCCGATTCTGGGCGTTATACCGGAAATCAGGAGCAGCACGAGCAGCCCCTTCTATATTGTCGATAATCCCAGGTCGGTGGTAAGCGAAGCCATTCGAACATTACGAACCAACCTGGATTTCTTTACCTCCAGCAATCCAAAGAAGGTCATCGTCATCTCTTCTACCGTATCTGGGGAAGGCAAATCATTTCTGGCAATGAATCTCGGCGGTATCCTCGCATTGTCCCGGAAGAAAGTCGTCCTCCTCGATCTCGACATGCGCAAGGCAAAGTCCACCGCATACCCCGGCACGGACCCGACAAAAGGAGTAAGCTCCATCCTTATTCACCGCAATGAGTTGAATGACTGCATCGTCAAGACATCAGTGGAAGGTTTCGATTTTATTCCATCGGGGATCCATCCTCCAAACCCATCCGAATTATTGCTTAACGGAGAATTTGAAGGGCTTCTCTCTGAACTTCGCAAAACCTACGACTACATTGTCATTGATACACCACCGGTTGGGCTTGTTACCGACGGCATCATGGCGATGAAGCGAGCTGACTTGTCGATCTACGTAGTTCGGGCCAATTACTCAAAGAAGGAATTCCTAAGAAATATCGAACGCATCGTTTCCATCAACAAGCTGTCCAACGTAGCGGTTGTCCTCAATGCGCTGCCCAGCAGCGGCAAGACCTACGGATATGGCTACTATCAGGAAGATCGACTCAAGCAGCCCTGGTTGAAAAAAATCCTCCGCTCGTAGTGTTCTCTTTCTTCAGCAAGAACCGCAAACCATCGACCGCACCAACAGCGGACATGCATTCCCACCTGATCCCCGGCATTGACGACGGAGTGAAAACGGTTGAGGAAGCATTCCATGTGATTGATCAACTCCTGGGACTTGGTTACACCAAGCTTATTACCACACCACATATCATGACCGATTACTACGGCAACACCGGAACGTCGGTAAGTGCAGCCTACCAGGATTTCCTGCCTCACCTCGAGTCAAAGGGATACTCCCGGATATTGGAGTGTGCTGCAGAATACTATATGGACGATACCCTGGTTGAATTGGTTTCACGCAAAGAACCTCTGTTGACCTTCGGGACAAAGCATATCTTGTTTGAGACCAACGTGATCAGCGAACCGTTGAACCTGAAGGAGTTTATATTTGCCCTTACGCTGCAAGGTTACAAACCCATCATGGCGCATCCTGAGCGGTATCAATTTATGAGTGTAGACAAGGCGGAGGACTTAAGGAATCGCGGTGTACTTATGCAGATCAATATGCTGTCGCTAATCGGCTACTATGGACCTCCTATTCAGCGAATGGCTGAGAAGCTCATTCAGCATGGTCTCGTCGATGCGCTGGGCAGCGACTGTCACAATGGCGACCATGCTCTTGTCCTAAAGAATGTATTACGAACCTCCGCTTATCGCAAGGCCATGGAATTACCCTTGCTCAATCATACCTTATGAATCCCGTCGCGGTTACCGGTGCGTCAGGTCTGCTAGGTCGTCACATTATCGACAAATTGCTGGAAGAGCAGGTGCCGGTCATTGCCCTCGTGCGTGACACGCGAACTAGTTTTCCTGCCGGAGTCAGCGTGAGACACATCGACATGACTGATCCCACTTCCATGCATGAAGCTTTTGAAGGGGCCGACACCATCGTTCATGCTGCAGGGTTTGTCTCTTTCAACCCTCGCCGTAGAAAAGAGATCATGGAGATCAACGTGGAAGGAACCAGGCATGTGGTGAATGTATGCCTCGATCTTGGTATAAAGAACATTGTCCAAATCAGTTCTGTATCCGCCTTGGGAAGAAAACCTGGCGAAATGGTCAACGAAGATGATCCATGGACTGGCCTTCACGCGTCAGACTATGGCACTTCAAAATACCTGGCGGAACTTGAGATCTATCGCGGGGCGGAAGAAGGAATGAACGTAGGCCTTGTCAATCCCTCTGTGATTCTTACCGGCTCGCAACCTCATCGCAGCAGCGCTTCAATCCTTGACTATGTCTGGAATGGCAATCGGTTTGTTACCGGAGGATTTCTCAACTATGTTGACGCCAGGGATGTGAGTGACGCCGTGTTTGCGCTGATCAAAACTCCGAGAAACGGTGAACGGTTCATACTTTCAGGAGGCAGGATTGCCTTTGAAGATTTTTTTCGACGGGTGGCGAAAGTGTGGAATAAGCGAGCGCCTTCCATTCATATCTCACCGGCTATGGCATCCATGTTTGGCTGGGCCGAAGAGGTGCGCAGTTTTCTTACAGGCAGTGAGCCCATGGTTACCCGGCAGTCAGCACGCATGACCATTCTCGAATATGAGTACGACACAACCCGTTCGAAAATGATACTGGGGATGAGATACCGCAACCTTGATGAGACCATTGCCTGGTGTTGCGCCGCCTACGCGCAAAACGTTACTGCTAACAAACCTTAGAAGCAAGTTGCAGGAAGATGATTTATGCCACACTTTTGCGCCAGAAATAGGGTGGCAGAAGTAATCGACCACCTTTTTTTCTTTATTCGTGACCAGTTTTGTATTTTGGTCAAACCCTTGGAGCATGGCGCAAGAATTCCGGAAACGTGAGGATGAGGAGGAGTTGATCAGGAGGTTTGAAGATACCCTGAAGAGAAAGACAGCAGAATTTTTTGATCTCGAAGCCTACGAGACCATCATCTATTATTATCTCGATCGCAGCAAGCATAAGAAAGCACAGGTAGCCGTAGAGATGGCTATGGAACAGTATCCATACTCCACAGAACTTATTTCTGTTAAAGCTCAGATTCTATCCAATCTCCAGCAATATGATGAGGCGCTCGAACTTCTTGAAGAGGCCCTGAACCTCCATCCGACCGACCTGGACATCCTCTTGTCTATGGGTTCTATCTTTTCCCTGCAGGGAAAGCACGAAAATGCTATAGAACTTTATGAGCAGGCGCTCGCTATGACAGAGACTGATCGGGATGAACTCTATTACAGCCTGGGTCTTGCTTATCAGAGCAAGGAAGACTTTGACAAGGCCATT
>JAEUUD010000244.1 GCA_016787625.1 Cyclobacteriaceae bacterium | reverse complement strand
CTGTCGGGACTACACACAAGGAATGTTCAAGTCGGTTGGCATTCCTTTTTTAATGCCCCGCATCTACTATGCTCCAAACAGCAGAGCATGCAAGTACCTCCCAGGTGCCAATGTAAATCCGCCTGCGATCATGATGCCTCCGATGTAAAGTCCGATCATGCTTCTCTGGTGAGTCTTTACATCACCGCGGCGGATGGCAAAGTATGCTTTGGGCGTAGAATACAGAGCAAGAAGACTAAAAGCGTGGATCCAACCAAAGTGATTGAAGAGCTGAGGCCCGACCTGGGCCGGCATGAACAGCGTGATGATGGCCGTGATGATCATCAGGATCATGTACACTTTGCCAGTGGCCTTGTGAACAGGCGTTCCCTTTTTCATCGCAAACAGTGCAGCCCCCATCACAACGCAAGGAAGCACGGTAGCCAGATGGAAGTACATGAGGGTGTGGTAAGGCATGTGAGCGATTGGCTAAGTCAATGTACGAAAGTTCCAATGCCGAAGACCCTACCTGAACCTCATCCATCGTTTGCCTGAAAATGATGCCCTGCCAGCTCCTTCATTCTTCGTTCTTATTTCTTAACTCATTACTGACCACTATCGACCACCACCCTCCGATTGCGCACAGCAAAAAGTGAGTAAAACCCTCTGAGCGCGGCAATAACGCAGAATTGCTTTGGCCGGGTTATTGAATAATGCCCGTAACCATTCAAAAGAAAAGGTACCCAACGACATATACTATGCTGACTAACCTCATTCAATCGACATGGCGCTACCTGGTGCGTCAGAAGATCTACACATCACTTCATGTCATCGGACTGACGCTGGGCATTACCGTGTGCCTCCTCATCGCCTTGTTCATCCGCTACGAGCTTAGCTTCGATGCATATCATCCGAATACCGGCAATACATACCGCCTCGTCTCCGACTGGATCGAGAGCAAAGAGGTGTCGCATCACTTTTCCACCCCCTTTCCGCTGGCCAATGCCGTCCGTTCGGAAGCAAGCGGCTTTGAACAGGTTGCCTTCTTCCACCCCGTGTATGTCAATACCATCGAAGTCACGCCCCAAAAGCGTCTCCTCCTGGAGAACATCATTGCCGTAGAGCCCGAGTTCCTGGATATTTTCTCCGTCGATGTGCTTGAAGGTGACCTGAGGCAAACACTACAAAAGCCTTATCAGGCCGCCCTGACGGAGTCGACGGCCAAGAAAATGTTCGGGTCCGAGAACCCCATCGGCAAGACCTTCAAGTTCAGGATTCGTGAAGACTTTGAGTTTACGGTTACCTCCATCATCCGTGACTTGCCAGCCAACACCCATTTCAAAGCATCCATGTTCCTGTCTCACTCTTATCAGGAGAACTTCCTGAAAGGCAACCGTGACGGCTGGACGTATGTGTCAGGAACGGAGACATTTATAACACTGCCAGCCAATGCTGATACGAGCGTCTTCCGGGCCCAACTCAGGAACATCGCTGAGAAGTATATCAACGCGAAGACCGGTCCGTTGTATAAGAGCGACTTTTCCCTCCAGCCTCTGAGCAGCGTCCACTTCGACACCAACTTGTCGGACAGCAACGCGATGTCCATCACCTGGTTGTGGTTCTTCGGAATGATCGGCCTGGCCGTGCTGGCGCTGGCATGCATCAACTTTGTCAACCTCACCACGGCGCAGGCTTTGACTCGCGCCAAAGAAGTGGGCATCCGCAAGTCCGTTGGCGCCGGCAGAGGAAGCCTCATCACACAATTTCTGACAGAAGCATGGGTGTTGACGTTTGCTTCAGGCATTGCTGCCATTGCCCTCACCCAACTGCTGCTGCCGTACTTCAACAATTTGCTGAGCAAAGGCATTCTCTTTGACCCACTTGACTCTCCTGTTGTATTGACAACGTTGGTCATCGCACTTGCCGTGACTGGTTTGCTGGCCGGCATCTACCCTGCGTGGGTCATCGCAAAGTTCAACCCCAGCATCACCCTCAAGGTCGGCGTTTTGAAAAGTCAGGGTGGTGGTGCTTGGTTAAGGAAAAGTCTGGTGGTAGGTCAGTTCACCGTATCTGCCTGCCTGCTGATGGTCGTCATCCTGATGTCGGAGCAATTGGACTACCTGCGAAGCAAGAACCTTGGCTTCGACAAGGATCACGTGGTCGTTGTCGACATTTCAAAGCCTGTACAAACCATTTCCACTTTCAAGAATGAACTATTGTCCCTTCCTGCTGTTGCCGGCGTTTCATTCTCCACATCCACACCAAGCAGCACCGATCATTGGGGAACACCGATGAGCCGGCTGAAACGGGATGATCCGGACCGTAAACCCATGACGCTGATTCTGGCAGATGACAACTACGAAAAACTCTATGGATTGACATTGCTTGCCGGACGGGCATTGGTGCCCTCTGATACACTGAACGTCTCCCGCTCCATACCGGAAGACCAACAAGTAATGAATGCCATGGTGAACGAACAACTCGTTCGCGACCTGGGCTTTGAATCCAATGAGGCTGCCCTGGGCCAGCGGATGTACATCGGCTTCAACTCAGGCAAGGTCGACATCGTTGGTGTTGTCGCCAACTTCAACCAGGGGCCGCTCAACAACGCGACAAGGCCGGTATTGATGACGTCATCGGCGCGAGCCTATAGCCTTGCCGGAATTAAACTGGAAAAGGGAACCAACATCCCGCAAGCCATTGCGGCGATCGAGACAGCATGGAAAAAAACATACCCTGAAGGTGTTTTTGCCTACAAGTTTCTCGACGAACAAATCGACGCCTACTATAAAGCCGAAGAACGTCTTTTCAATCTCTTCAGGATTTTTGCCGCTGTTGCTATGCTGATATCCTGTCTTGGCCTATTTGCTCTGGCGACGTTCACAACACAACAGCGCGTAAAAGAAATCGGCATTCGCAAAGTGCTGGGAGCATCGGTGAACTCCATCCTGATGCTTGTCTCCAGTGACTACCTCAGGCTCGTTTCACTGGCCCTGGTTGTGGCTACACCGCTTGCCTGGTACGGCATCAGTCAATGGTTAACAGGGTACGCATTCCACATCGACATCACCGGGTGGGCCTTTGCCCTTGCCGGAGCCATCGCTATTGCTGTCACGCTCACCACCATCGG
>JAEUUD010000243.1 GCA_016787625.1 Cyclobacteriaceae bacterium | reverse complement strand
ACCGTCCAAAGACAATTTGAGACTTTCTTTCAGCAGCTGCCATGTGCTGACAAGGATGAGGGCGACAACGATAAGGCTAAGCGCTGAATCGATCCAGTACCAACCTGTAAACCAGATACCGATTCCACCGACAACGATGCCTGCAGAAACAAGGGTGTCACTCAGCAGATGAAGGTATGCGCTCTTGATGTTGATATCCTTGTCTTTGTTGCGCATAAATAAAAGCGCGGTGGTACCGTTGACCAGGATGCCGATACCGGCGACGATGGCAATGGTCGATCCTGAGAGCGGCTGAGGATGAAATGATTTTTGAATGGCCTCAAAAGCGATGGCTCCGATGGAAACCAGTAAGATGACCGAGTTGAACAATGCCACGAGGATGGAAGTCTTTCTGTAACCGTAGGTGTATTGATCATTGGCCTTCACCTTGAGAAGGCGAAAGGCGATCAGTGACAGCACCAGGGTTCCTGCATCGGCGAGATTATGTGCCGCGTCGGAGAGGAGAGACATGGACTGAATGCTGAATCCCACGCCTGCCTCAACAATGACAAAGAGGAAATTCAGGCAAATACCGATCGTAAATGCCTTGTTGACACTGCTCCAGACAGGAGGCTGATGGCTGTGGTGATGATCGTGACCCATCACATCAAAGTTACGAAGGCTAGTCGACTATCGACTGATAAATCGCTGTCTTTAGCTTCTCGTTCATGTTGCGATAAGGAGAAATCGTCAAGTTGGTATAGATCAACCCAACGAGTTTTTCCTTCGGATCGGCCCAGTAGGTTGAACTGAAAGCTCCTCCCCAGGTGAACGTTCCTTCAGAATAAATGGACCGGTAGTCATTCTTGTCTGTTTCAAGACCAAAGCCTAACCCAAACTGCTCCGTGATGGGCGGCTGTGTCTGGTTGGTCAGCATGAGCTCTACGGTTTTTCTGCCCAGCAGCCTGACGCCGTTGAGCTCGCCCTTGTTGAGAAAGAGTTGGAGAAAGCGGGCATAATCTTCTGTGGTGGAGCTAAGTCCTGCACCGCCCGAATAGTACGTGCCTGGCAAAGCAGGGTAATTGACATTGGTCTTGTCGTATACGCCAGTGCTCACTTTTGACAGCTTGCCTCCGGTCACCTGATAGAGCGGAACAAGTCGGGCATGTTTTTCAGCTGGCAGATAGAAATAGGTGTCGTTCATACCGAGCGGCTGGAAGATGCGCGTCCTGAAGAACTGGTCCAGCGACATCCCGGATATTACCTCGATGAGGTAGCCGAGCACATCGGTGTTCAATCCGTAGGTGAAGGCTTCACCAGGCTGATGCTTCAACGGAAGTCCGCCAAGAATTTTCATGCGGTCAGCAAGAACCATATTGGCCGAACCAATACCGCTGGGAACGCCGGCCTTGGCATAGATCGCTTTGAACTCCTGGCTGCCGATGGCGGCATAATCGATCCCTGACGTATGCGTGAGCAATTGCCTGATGGTGATCTCACCTTTGGCAGGAATGGTGGTATAGCTTGTGTCTGCCCAGTTGACCGTTCCCAGGACTTTGGGACTCTTGAATTCAGGCAGGTACCTGGATATCGGGTCGTCCAAAAGAAATTTACCTTCTTCGAAGAGCATCATCACGCCGAGAGAAGTGATGGCCTTGGTTTGTGACGCAATGCGGAAGATATCGTCCTTCTTCATGGCTGTTTGCTTTTCGACGTCACTGTAGCCAATAGCTTTGTGATAAACGATCTTTCCATTGCGCAACACCATCACGACCGCGCCATTGACATACTTGTTGTCAACATGCTCTTTTACAATCTGATCAATTCTGTTCAGGCGGTCAGCGGACAAACCGTTTTCTGCAGGCTTGCCGGTGGGAAGAGTCTGGCCGGCTGCAAGGAGGGCAGCGGAAAGCAGTGCGATGGAGAGGAGGTACTTCATAGGTGTCAGAATTTAGCCTTATCAATTTTTAGTATGGTGCGCAGGAGAACGGATGCGCCATTGGCCATGTCCTGCGGAGCGGTATACTCATCCGGCGCATGGCTGATTCCATTTTTGCTGGGAACGAAGATCATCCCCACAGGTGTGATGGTTGCCATATCCTGCGTATCATGGCCTGCGCCACTGGGCATGTGCATGGAGGAGAGATTGAGCTCTTTTGCTCCCGCGGCGATCAACTCCTGAATTCGCCGATCGGTCATGGCGGGCAGATTCTCATTCGTGACAAAGTAGGTGATGGTGACGCCGGATTCTTTTTCGATCAGCGCTCCGCTGGCCTGAATAGTCTTGAATACGTCCATTACCTTTTCATGAGACAGGTCACGAATCTCCAGCGACATGGTGACCTTGCCGGGAATAACATTCGGGGCGCCGGGCTCGGCATGAATGCGTCCTACGGTAGCGACTTGTCTGCCGGGAACACTTGTTGCTGCCTGATTGACGGCGAGGGTTAGCTTGGCTGCGGCAATCATGGCATCCTGTCGTTGGTCCATCGGTGTTGTTCCTGCATGATTGGCTTTTCCTGTGATGCTGACGATCCACTGGTTGATGCCCACAATGCCTTCCACCACACCGATTTTAGTACCTGTGCGGTCAAGGATCCCGCCTTGTTCAATATGCAATTCCAGAAATGCCTTGTAGTATCCTTTCGGCTTCTTGGCTTCAGCGATTTTTTCAGGATCACCACCAAGATCGATGATGCCCTGGCGAATGGTCTTCCCGCTGTGACTGACCAGGTCGAGCGCGGATGGAGGAAGGTTTCCACAAATGGCTTCACTGCCGATAAGCCCGCCCTCTTCATTCTGAAAGATGAGCACCTCCAGGGGATGATCGGTGATGATCCGCTGCTCATTAAGAAGTTCAATACATTCGATCGCGCCAATGGAGCCTACATCGCCGTCATAATTTCCGCCGTTGGGAACACTGTCGATGTGAGAACCGAAGGCAATCACGGGCAATTGGTTGTTCTTGCCTCTTCTGCTACCAATGATGTTTCCAGCCACGTCGATGCGAACCTCAAGTCCTGCTGACCTCATGAGGCCCATGACATACGCACGGCCCGCTTTGTCGGCCTCGCTATAGGCAACGCGGCTCACACCACCTTCCGGATTGGTGCCGTGTTTCCCCAAAGCCA
>JAEUUD010000242.1 GCA_016787625.1 Cyclobacteriaceae bacterium | reverse complement strand
AAAGGTCGAAAAACAGACCAAACAACAGGCGACCAGAAGGATTTGTACTTTTTTCATGATTGTATCTGTTTCTGTTTTTTGAACCGGTCTATTGGAGCCATCTTTATATTCAGTAAAAGTTAACAAGATGTTCTTCGTGTTCAAATCAAAAGCCTCTATGGAGGCGGCGGTCTCTCGCAAGGCGATTGAGACAGCCGAACAGATCATCGAAGAGATGGGCGCCGAACTTCACGATGATCTCATCCAGCGTCTTTCCATCTACCGGCTCTACCATGACCGGATTGAAAAGGCAAGAGACGACCGGGCAGAAACCGAATTACTCATCACCAGCATGAAGGCCGACTTCCAGGAAGTCGTAGAATCTGTGCGTCGCATCTCCCGCCGTCTCATGCCCGTCAAGATGGAAAGTGACTCTCTTGAGACTCGGATCCGTAACCTGTGCCAGCACATGGAACGGCCGGGAGGTGGCACCATTCACTTCCATCATAAAGGCACAGAACAACCCGTTGTCGAAAGAGATGCTCTCTATCTCTTGCGCATCGTTCAGGAACTTATTAACAATGCTCAGAAACATTCCGCCGCCTGGCATGTCGATGTTCGTCTGGAATGGAATGCCAAAACACTCTCCATTGAAGTAGAGGATGATGGAACAGCTTTCTCCAAGGCTTCTTCCTTCATTTCTGTGCTCAAGTCAAAAACGAATACACTCAAGATGCGGTCTGTCCTCTTGCGCACCCGGATTCAATACAGACAGGGCGCAAGTGGATTACTTGCCAGAATGGATTACAGCGCCACCTGACCTTACAATATTCCATTGCGATAGGCATACGCCAGCAAGGCAGCCGTGTTGGGGACTCCCAGTTTCTTTAACAAACGCGTCCGATACGTCTCCGTCGTTGCCTCCGTCATCTTGAGTTGAACAGCCATCTCCTTTGTTGTCAATCCGCTGGAGATAACCTGTATAAGTTCATTCTCCTGAAAGCTCAGGGAAACCGGCGGCACATGATCCCACCGGTGAGCATTTACTTCTATGATCCGGATGATCTTATCCTGAAAATAATGACCTGACCTCATCACTTCCTGTATCGCCTTCGAAATCTCACCATAACCGTCAAGCTTGAATACAATTCCGCTGACACCGGATTTCAAAAGGTTAATCACCAACTCCACACCCTCCATGCCAGTTACGGTAATCACCTTGGGCGGCAAAGGGCGCGACATGACACTACCCAGCAAATCCGGACCTTTTATTCCAGGCATGCGAACATCCATCAAAATGATATCGACGGGATTCGACGACATCTGATCCTGAAACTCCTTGGCATTGCCAGCTTCAATGATGTTCCCAACAAAATCCTCTTTTTCGAGCAACGACCGGATGCCCTGTCTGATCAAAACCTCGTCATCAACGAGAAGCACATTGACTCGCTTCATACCCATTCGATATACGCTTTTGTTATCTGATTACTGCGCTAAATATACCCACACAGTGAACCTTTGGGTATCCTGTTTTCCTGATGAATTTCTACAATCCTATCAAGCCTGGGCTGCAGCCTGCCTCTTCAGGTAAACGGAGAAAGTAGTGCCCCTTCCCTCCTCACTTGCGACAGCAATGCGGCCACTCATCGCCGTCACATGGGTCTTTACCAGGTACAAACCCAGGCCCTTGCCATCGACATGACTGTGAAAACGGCCGTAGAGGGTAAATAGCTTTTCACCATATTCTTTCAAGTCGATCCCCAACCCGTTATCCTCCACGGACAGGCAAACTTCATCGTTGCTCACAACGGTCTTAATAAGAATAACCGGTGAGCGATCCGGATGGCGATACTTGAGGGCATTGCTGATAAGGTTCATCAGAATGCTATCCATGAGCGGGCGCACAGTAAGAATTGAGTTTGTCGCTGTGAAATCTGTCCGTATCACAGCCTTCGTATCCAGGATTTCGCGCTCAAGACTGATACACACGCGCTTCACCTCCTCCTCCATGTCAATATCGGTGAGCAAAGCGTGGCTTGCATTACGTATTTCGAGGATGGTGCTCAGGTCACGCACCACCCGGTCGAGCTCACGGGCTGTGGTGATCATGTTGATACAGATCTGCTCGACATCCTCTTTGTTGGACGCGCTTACCTCAAGCAATTGCCCCAATCCCAGGAGACTGGCAACGGGTGCCCGCAGGTTATGGGAGGCAATAAAAGCAAACTGCTCCAACTGTTGATTGTAATCGAGAAGCTCCCGTGTCCTCTTCTCCACCTCACCTTCCAGGTTTTGATTGCGCAGGATGATCTCATCACGTTGCTGCTCAATTGTTGCATTGGCATTATCGAGTTCTTCATTCCGCTCTTGTATGGTATTTACCAGTTCTCTCTCGAGGCGGTGAAACATGTAGGTCAGTGACAGCATGATGGCCAACAATCCGATGTGAAGGGAGGCTATGCGAAGGTTGCTGGGAGGTGCCTGCCACTCTGCAGGGATACTAATTTGCTGATCGGTGAAGAATAAAAAGAGTACAGTGCCAATCCCAATGGCTCCCCACATCCATGCATACCTCTGGCCCATGAGCAGCAAGGCCACCAGGGGTACCAATGAAGTCCAGGGCACTACGACCGAGTGGATCCCGCCAGAACATAGCGCTAGAAAAAAAACAATGACCCAGCATGAGAATGCGTACAACTGCGAGGCCATCATGAGAGAAACGCGGGCACGAAGCGCAAACAATTGAAACGTGTACATCAGCATGCACGCCATCATCACCATCCTGGCGGTGACAAAGCCTGTAAAGAATGTGGTAATAAAATAAGCTATGGCGAAGCAAATGGTGACGAGGACAAACCGCACGAGGAGCCGCGCACGGAAATAAGCCGGGTCCTGCGGAGAAAAATAAACAAGAAAATATGCTTCAATTCGCTTCACCATCACCGATCATTTTCCCAGGCAAGAAATCGCTATCCCTGATTTGGTGTGCATGCCATGCTACCCTAAACAATATACTCTATGATAAGGATTTTCGGAAGCAAAAGATCGTGAGAACGTGCACCAAGCTCCGAGCACCAATTCCCAACACCTCAACCCGCCAGCACCTTATGGATATCCGTCCTGTAAGCCTGAATGCCCGGAAGCAATG
>JAEUUD010000241.1 GCA_016787625.1 Cyclobacteriaceae bacterium | reverse complement strand
TGTCATCAAACCTCACGTGACCACTTTTATTCCACCAGGAACGAAAGCCACCATTCAATTGGACTTTGATGACATGGAATTCGGCTACCTCAAAGGTTACCTGGGCGATCAGGTGGCACCAATACCACCACAAGTCTTCGATATATCTCTTTTTGAATCTTCACTAAAAGATGCTTCCGTTGCTTTTGTCCAACCCTCGCTCAGCCTGGACTTCGGCAACGAATACGGTACGAATTGTGAAGTGACCTTCACAAGACTGGAGGCAACCAAACCTGGTTCATCCCTGCCGTTCCAGCTCAATCCCACAAGTCCGGTCAACTTGAACAAGCCAGCAACGATGGGGAGTTCAGCCGCTACCCACGTAGACGTTGCCAATGAGCATGCTGTGTTGAATTTTGGCCCTGAGCATTTCGAATATGAAGGATCCATTCGCATCAACAAGGGCCTTTCCGATGCCGTCAATTTTCTAACCGACACCAGTAAGCTGAACATTAAACTGACAACGGAAATTCCGATTTACGGTCGGGTTTCAGGGATCGTCAAGCGGGATACCATGGAAATTGATTTTGGCGACATCGATGACGCAAAAATCAATTCGTCATCGCTTACCATCAGTGCTTCCAATGAAATGCCTCTTGATGCTTACGTCCAGATTTACCTGGCAGACTCAACCCATCAGATCCTTGACTCGCTTTTTGCCACGAATGAGACCTACATCGTCAAAGCAAGTTCCGTTGATGGATCTGGCGACCTCGTGAGCCCGGGGGTATCTGCCGTGAAGTTTGGGCTGGACCCCGAACGCGTGGACAAACTCTTTGAATCGAAGTACCTGATTTTGAAGGCAAAGATGAATACAGCAAAGGACGCCAATGGTACCGCACTCAACGTCAAGTTCAGGGCAGAATACCGGCTCAAGCTGCATATTGGATTACTGGCACAGTTTAAAGTGACACTGAAATGAGCTTCCGTTGTCATATTGGACTGATTGTATGCCTGCTTGCCGCTATTCCAGGCTACACACAAACGGAGAGCACGTTGTACTTCATGACCAGCCTTCCGCAAGTGGTTGAAGCTAACCCAGCGATCATGCCGAGATACAAGACCTCTATCGGCCTACCGGGTATCAGTTCATTTGGAGGTGTATACGCCAATAATGGTTTCGCACTTGGCGACTACATTTCAAACGTAGATGGTGTTTCGAAGCTTGATCTATCAGGCTGGACGAAAGGCCTGGCTGAAAAGAACTATGTGAACCTCTCCGCTTATGCGGATGTATTCAGAGTGGGACTTAGGATAAATCCCAAATGGTACCTGACGATGAGTTCAACAGTGAAGCAATACAACAGCACCATGATCCCGAAAGGCCTGGCTACCTTGCTCGTCGACGGAACAGCCTCCATCATAGACAGTTATTCCAACACCTCACCACAGCAGGAATTCCTTGCCTACATGCAGACCAGTGTTGGCGCGGCGTATAAGATCAACGACCATTTTACGGTGGGGGGCCGATTGAAGTACATCAACGGCCTTGCCAATGTGACTACGGAAAACTCCTCCTTGATTGTACAGGTAGACAACAATTACCAAATCACTGTCACAGGTGATGCCCTTGTAAAGACGTCAGGGATTTCTGAAGCGCGGGCCGACAGTTACAACCTGGCCAATAATCTTGGAAACAACTTTGGTTGGGGACTCGACATCGGCGCGAGCTATAAATTCATGGACAAACTGATCATCAGCGCCAGCATTAATGACATTGGTGCCATCAGTTGGAAGAACAATACCCGACAGTACGCGCTCGACCCAACAAAGGCTCAGTATAAATTCTCAGGATTTGACGTGAACCAGTTGTTGGATGATAATTCGGACTATTTGCATCAGCAACTGGATTCTATATCCAGCAAATTTGAAATGGTTGAGGGAACGACAGGGTCCTACACGACATCGCTGCCCACCAAGTTTTATCTCGCTGGTACCTACGAACTCATGCCAAACTTCAGCGTGGGAACACTCTTCTTTGGTGAATCCTTCAGGGACAGGTTTTCCACCGGCCTTACAGCGTCTGTGAACAAGACCTTCGGCAGGGTGGTCAGCACCTCGCTGACATACACCGTGTCCAATCGAGCATACAACAATATTGGGTTGGGCGTTTCATTCAATCTTTCCCCTGTCCAGATTTATGTGGTAGGTGACAATTTGCTCATGGCGCCCGCTTCGATGATTGCAGGAGACAGCTTCAGCGATTATATCAACAGCTCACAGTTGCTCACCCTTCGTGCCGGCATCAACATTGTGTTTGGCTGGGACAAGGGACTTTTCAAAGGGGATGATGTCAATGATGACAGCCACAATCCGAAGCAAAAAGGTCCAAAGACAAAAACTAAAAATACTTTCGGCCGATCACCACAGAAAAAATCCAAAGTAGGCAGGTAACGGCATAAAAAAACCCCGAGGAAGTCGGGGTTTTAGTTATTGAACTCAGTTCACATCAGCTTCCACAAGCTTCGCAGGCATCTGGATTATCCAGCGAGCACGCCATGTCAGCGCGCTTCTGCTCTTCCTGATAGGTTTCGTAAGGAATAGCTTGTTGGCTCTCCTGAATAACTGCTGCAAGTGCACCCTGACTGGGTGTTGCCACGACAGGTTCTGCAATAACTGCAGTTGCCGCAACCACTTGAGTTTCCGCTTCGGGTTGCTGTGCGTGAGCTTTGTCAACGGTGAATTTGATGGCATCAGCCGCCGCCGTCGACCGGAGGTAGTACATACCTGTCTTCAGACCCTTCTTCCAGGCGTAGAAGTGCATGGAAGTGAGCTTTCCGAAATTCGGATTGGTAATGTGAATATTTAAGCTCTGAGACTGGCAGATGTATGCGCCGCGGTCTGCAGACATATCGATGATGGATTTCTGAGAGATCTCCCAAACAGTCTTGTAGATATCCTTGATGTTCTGGGGAATCTCAGGGATGTTCTGGATGGAGCCGTTGGCAGATATCAGTTTCTGCCGCATGGCGTCACTCCATAGGCCAAGGCTCATGAGGTCGCGCATGAGGTGCTTGTTCACAACGATGAAATCACCGGACAACGTGCGACGGGTGTAAATGTTGGACGTATAAGGCTCAAAGCATTCGTTGTTGCCAAGGATTTGCGAGGTCGA
>JAEUUD010000240.1 GCA_016787625.1 Cyclobacteriaceae bacterium | reverse complement strand
GTGTCGATGAATTCCAAAGGAGGCTCGTGCGGCATCAACAAGGACGATGCAACACCCTCATGGGCGATCAGCTTGCCTTGATAAAAGTAGTCTGAAGAAAACCGCATGATGGCCTGGTGCATACGATATTGAACTTCGAGCATACTCGCTTTGGAAGTATGTTTCGCGATGCCCTTTTCGAAAAGCGTGACAGCAAGACCTGACCGCGCAGCCTCATTCGATTTGATGGTGGGAGGGAGTTGCTGGTGGTCCCCTGCAAAGATCACCCGTTGTGCCCGAAGAAGAGGTATCCAGCATGCCGGCTCAAGTGCCTGTCCCGCTTCATCAATAAAGACGGATTGATATTTTCTTCCGCGGAGCACGGGATGCGATGAGCCGACGAGTGTGCAGCAGATCACATCACTTTTCTGCAGCAGGTCATTGACAATATGAAACTCAAGCATGTCAGCATCGGCTTTCATGGCCTTCGATTCCTGGATGAGCAGCCTTCGCTGCTCTTTTTCAGCATAGCCATAGTTTCGCTTGTACTTAAAGGCCATAGACTTAAGCTGCTCCAGCTTCTTGCGCAACGCTCGCAGCTCATGATAGTGTACATGCTGCGCGATCCTGGCGTCGAGCGTCTTGCTGAGCGCCTGTTCTGTTACGCGGGCGGGATGTCCGATACGTAACACATTCAGCCCCTGCTCACTCAGTTTGTCGGTTAATAAATCTACGGCGGCGTTGCTGGGCGCTGTCACGAGCACTTGTTGTTCTGCACTCACGGCAAGGGCGATGGTAGCCACGAGTGTTGTCGTCTTGCCGGTGCCCGGCGGGCCGTGGATAAAGGCGATGTCTGCAGTAGTGATGGCGCTGTTCATTGCTGACCGCTGACTTTGATTAAGAAAGGAAGTTATGTCAGTAGCCTTTTCCTTTGTGGGAAGTGGGTCTGCGGGTTTGGAAGTGCCGAGGAGAATTTCGCGCAACTGGGCGACGCGGTTGCCATCCGCTTTCATCACTTCTTTCAATGCGAACTCCATTTCGCGGTAGCTCATTTCATCGAACATCACGTCGACGCCTAGCTGACCATCATGGATCCAGTCCGGCGGCTCATCGCCCTGAAGGGTAATCAACATCGTATTGTCACGGACGTAGTTGATCACACCATTGACGTGTTCCTTGTCGGGTTTACCGCTGGCATTGCAAAAGAGGCTTACCGACTTCCCACTTTGAAAGGCATGAGGCTGTTCCAGGTGGTTGGTGCGTTCTACTTCGACGACGAGCCGTTCGCCTGTACCGATGTAGTCATTTTTCATTCTGACAGGGTACCAGGTCGTGCCTTCATTGGTGCGTTGGTGCAGCGATCGCAGGAGTACCTTCTGTCGATAGTACTCCAGGTCAGCCTGGCGCTCCATCCGGAGCAGTTCCATCGTATGTTTCAGGCTTTCAATGGCAGTCATGCGGCGCGCAAGATAGTGGTCAATGAAGAGAATGGCTGATTTTTATCAACTTCTCTGCCTGTCGGGAATCATAAAACGGCAGCCTGAAATAGTGCTTCCTTGTAAAATAAGCGCAGAACGGATACACCGGGTTTTGGATGAATTTCCTATTTTTACCTTTATCCATTATCACTTCAGCACAACAGTTATCACACCATAAAAACATCAACCGGTTATGAAAAAAATACTTGTCCCTACAGATTTTTCCAAAGAAGCAGGCATCGCTACTGACCTGGCATTTGACATTGCCAAAAGGTCGGGTGCAAGCCTGATTCTCTTTCACGTTGTTGAAGAAGGATCTACAACGAGCAGCTCATTCAATGTGGAGGGCCAGGTAAGGGTAGCAGGTGACTCGGGAATCGACCGCTTGTTCATGGTCAAGCTGATCGAGAAATCCAGGAAGCAATTGCAGAAGGCAGTGTCTGACCCACGCTACTCATCGGTACAGGTAGATGGTGTGATGCGCATAGGAAATCCCTTCCACGGAATGAAGACCATTATCGCCGAGCAGAAGGCAGACCTGGTCATCATGGGTACAGCGGGACGCACGGGCATCGAAGGCATGGTGATCGGCTCTAACACAGAAAAGATCATCCGCACATCGCGTTGCCCGGTATTAACCGTTCAAAAGAAACCCGCAACATCTGATTTTAAAAACATTGTCTTCGCGACATCGATGTCCACCAACGAAGAGGTGTTTACCAAGATACTTAAGCGTACGCAGCAGATTTACAATTCTACCATTCACCTGGTGCGCATCAATACACCTGGCGACTTCCAGCGCGATCATATCGTGAAGGGCTACATGGAGAAGTTTGCCAAGAAGCTGTTGTTGAAAAACTTCACCCTGAATATCTTCAATGACCTTTCCGTAGAAGAGGGGGTTATCCGGTTTGCCGATTCAGTGAACGCCGATATGATCGCCATGGCAACACATGGTCGCTCAGGGTTTGCTCACGTCATTGCCGGTAGCGTAGCAGAAGATGTGGCCAGCCATTCTTCAAGGCCCGTCCTCACTTTTGTGGTGAAACGATAGTAAGGCCATCATAATTAACAGAGTCGTGTCGTTATCAACGATGCGACTCTTTTTTTGCATCCATCCCATTGGTTTAACTTTGACCGGGTGAAGACCTACTATCAGATACTGAGGATCAGCCGGTCGGCCAACGATGCGGAAGTCAAGCGGGCATACCGCCGCCTGGCCGTGCTGTTTCATCCCGACAAGAACAAGTCGGAGGAGGCGATACGGCTCTTCCAGGAAATCAATGAAGCACATGCAGTACTGTCCGATCCAGTCAAGCGGGCGAGCTATGACAACCTGCTGGATGGACGTGGTCTTGTGGGTGCACCGTCAGCGCCACAGCCTGCGTGGCATCGGGATCCGGCGTACCGCAGAAGGCAGCAGGGTTATCAACCACCGAGGACGGGCCCTTCGGAAAAACTTTTGATGATGCTTCACTTGTTGAAGTTTCTTCGCGCAGTGTCTTTCGTGGGCATCGGGTGGTGTGCCGTGCTTGTCGCGGACTACTGGCTTCCTTTTAGGGTAAGCAAAGAGCATGTCCTTCCGGAAGGAAACAGAAGAATTTCGTGGCAACTGCATCATGAACCTAATGTGATCGTTACAGAGAAGGGCAACCAGTTTCCAGTTCCATTGCCCGGTGTTGACTTTTTTCCAACAGGCTCTGAAATTGAGGTGGTGACTTCGA
>JAEUUD010000023.1 GCA_016787625.1 Cyclobacteriaceae bacterium | reverse complement strand
AATTCCAGGCGTCGCGAAGCGCATCCTCGTTCGATAGCCTGGTTTTCCAACGAAGCAAGGTATTGGACTTCCGTGGATCCGCGTAGACCTTTTCAATGTCCCCAGGTCGCCGCGGGCCAATTTCATAATTCACCGGCACACCTGTTACGCGGGTGAACAGTGCAATGAGCTCCAATACAGAACAAGGAACTCCTGTTCCCAGGTTAAAGGCTTCAAAACGATTGGTCAACCCGTCCATTGCCTTCATCGCAATGACATGGGCATTGGCCAAATCAACAACATGGATAAAATCCCTGAGGCAGCTGCCGTCAGGCGTTTGGTAATCATTTCCAAATACGGTTATTTTTTTTCGCGATCCCTTTGCTGTCTGCGTGATGTATGGTACCAAATTGTTAGGTACTCCGATGGGCAATTCACCAATTAGGCCAGAGGGGTGCGCACCGATGGGGTTGAAATACCTGAGGGATATCACCCGCAATTCTTTCCAAGCAACAACGGCGTCTTCGAGAATCCTCTCACCCATTTGTTTGGTTGCTCCATATGGCGACTCAGGTCTTTTGAACGGTGCATCTTCCGTCACTGGAATAACATCAGGTTGCCCATAAACCGTACAAGAAGATGAGAACACTAACCGGGTAACACCAAACTCCCGCATCGATTCAATAAGAGAAACCAGCGAATCAAGATTGTTACGAAAATATACAAGCGGTTCCCGGACGGACTCATTGACAGATTTGAACGCCGCGAAGTGAATGACATAAGCAATGTCAGGATGAGCCCTGAATACCTGGGCCAGGTGGGCCTTGTTACAACAATCCAATTGATAGAAGGGGAAATTCTTTCCGGATATTTCTTCGGCCCCCTTGATCAGGCGTGTCGTGCTGCGCGACAGGTCATCCAGAATCACAGCATCAAAGTTATTTGCCGCCAGTTCGACCAGCGTGTGGGCGCCGATGTAACCAGCGCCGCCTGTAACCAGGACTTTTGCTGCGGCCATGCTACAATCGGGCGGTTATTATCGATGGATCCAAAAACCCCTTCACATCGTATACAATCGTATCCTTGGTACGAATCGTATTCCATGGAAGGTTGCTGAACTCCTTATGGCCAACCGCCAGAACAATCCCATCATAAGCGCGGCTGAGTGCGGTGATTAGAGTGAGTCCATATTCATGTGCCACCTCCTTGGCATCAGCATGAGGATCAAAAATATCCACATCAAGTCCGTATGCCTTCAGTTCAGTGATAACATCAACCACTTTGCTGTTGCGAATGTCAGGGCAATTCTCTTTGAACGTCAACCCAAGCACAAGGACTTTTCCTCCCTTAATAGGTCGGCTACTTTGTGCCATAAGTTTTACAACGCGGCTTGCCACATGGGAGCCCATGTTGTCATTGATTCTTCTGCCTGAGAGGATGACCTCCGGCCGATAGCCAATTTCCTCTGCTTTATGCGTGAGGTAGTATGGGTCAACGCCAATACAATGTCCTCCTACCAGGCCCGGCTTGAATGGAAGGAAATTCCATTTTGTACCGGCTGCCTCCAGTACTTCATGTGTATCAATACCCAGTCTCTCGAAGATCAGCGCCAGCTCGTTCACAAACGCAATGTTCAGGTCGCGTTGCGAATTCTCAATCACCTTTGCCGCTTCCGCTACCTTGAGTGAAGATGCGACATGCGTACCCGCTGTAATAATCTTGCGATACAAATCATCGACACGTTTGGCAGCCTCTGGCGTACTGCCGCTGGTAATCTTCTTGATGTTTGTTAACCGGTGTTGCTTATCGCCAGGATTAATTCTCTCTGGCGAATAACCACAGAAGAAGTCCTTATTAAATGTTAACCCGCTCACTTGTTCAAGTACTGGCACACAGGTTTCCTCGGTGCACCCGGGGTACACTGTTGATTCATAAATAACAATGTCCTTTTTTTTCAAGGCCTTGCCTACCGTCTTGCTGGCACTGATTAGCGGACGAAGGTCAGGTTTCTTATACTCATCGACCGGCGTAGGTACAGTGACAATAAAGAAATTGACGTCTTTCAAGTCTTCGGCGTCATCAGAGAACTTTAGCCGTTTAGCAAGTGAAAATTCTCCGGGATCAACCTCGAGTGTCCGATCCTGTCCCTTGCGTAGCTCCTGAATCCGGTCTTTATTAATATCAAACCCAATGGTGTCCGTCACCTTGCCAAACTCAACAGCTAGCGGTAACCCAACATAGCCCAAGCCAATGATTCCAATCTTCTCCATCATGCGATGTTGTAATATTTTTTATACCACGCCACAAAATTCTCTATTCCCTGATCAATGGTTGTTGCAGGCCTGAAACCTGTTACCAATTCGAGATCGGCGATATCAGCAAATGTCTCGGTGACGTCACCATCTTGCAGAGGCAGTAGATTGATCGTTGCCTTTCTTTTGAGTTTTGTTTCCAATATCCCGATGAAGTCCATCAACTGAACCGACTTGTTGTTTCCAATATTAAACAAGCGATATGGTGAAGTGCTGCTGGCCGGATCCGGATGCTGTCTGTCCCACTGTTTGTTGCCTTCCGGTGCCTTCGGCAATAGACGAACGATTCCCTCAACGATATCATCAATGTAGGTAAAGTCGCGTTTCATTTTGCCAAAATTATACACATCGATTGGCTTGCCTTCGAGAATGGCCTTGGTAAAAATAAAAAGTGCCATGTCAGGACGGCCGTACGGGCCATACACGGTAAAGAAGCGAAGACCTGTCACAGGGATATGATACAGGTTGGAATATGCATGAGCCATTAGCTCATTTGCTTTTTTGGTTGCCGCGTAGAGTGCCAGCGGGTGATCTACATTGTCATGGACAGAAAATGGAGTCGATCCATTCGCTCCATATACCGAACTGGAGGAAGCAAACACGAGGTGTTTTGGCATTCGATGCCTGCATGCCTCGAGGATATTCAGAAAGCCGGTTACATTACTATCTACATAAGCGTAAGGATTCACCAATGAATAACGGACGCCTGCTTGTGCAGCAAGATTAACCACATGATCGAAGCCGTCGTTTCCAAACACGGTACGAATGCCTTCCTTGTTTGCCAAATCTTCCTGGACAAAATGAAAGTTGGGGTACTGTTTAAGAATCTTCAACCTTGCCAATTTGAGATTGACGTCGTAATAATCGTTGAGATTATCGAGGCCCACGACCGCCACATTCTGTTCCAACAGTTTCTTCGAAAGATGAAACCCAATAAAGCCTGCAGCCCCGGTAATGAGTGTCGATTGACGAGCCATAGAGGCCGCAAAAGTACGCAATTGGGCCTATATTTTAAGAGCCATCGGCATTTTGGTAATATTGCAAGCTAAAGGACAACCCATGAGTCAGACTGCCAGCGACGAAATTGATTTGCAGGAGATTGCCATCAACGTCATACGGTATTTTTCAAGATACTATAAGTTTATTTTCATCTGCGCTGTGCTCGGTGGTGCATTTGGCTTTGGCGTATACAAAGTTTCGCCGCATGTGTACGAATCCAAAATGATCGTCATGTCCGACGTCCTCACAGAACCGTACGCCAATCGCCTGTCAACAACCATCGTAAGACTGATCAGGGAGAAAAATGACTATGTGCTCGCTTCAAAACTCAATGTTTCTACTGACGTTGCCCTTGCGCTCCAGTCATTTGACATTCAGAGTGTAGAGATTGAAGACCCGGTTACAAAAGATGGTGAAAAAATTATCCACACCATGCTTACCATCACGGTAGAAATCCTCGATGACAAAATGCTTCCGGTGGTGCAAGAGGGTATTATGCATCTTCTGGCCGAGAATGAATATACCAAAGTGAGAACCGAATTGAGTCGCCAGAAATACCAGGCTATCTCGGAGAGAATTCAATATGAAATCAAGGGCCTCGACAGCCTCAAGCGGCGGTTATTTCCCAACAAAGCATCATCAAGCAAACCGGATGTGATGATTATGGATCCGGCAAACATTTATTCACAAATCGTTGCTCTCACCGCTAAACTAATGGAAAGCCAGGAGGCTCTTGCGCTTTCTGAAAACTTCGAGTTGGTGGAAGGCTTTACAGCATTCAAGAAGCCTGACAGTCCAAAACTCTCCATTGCTTTGGCTGTAGGCCTTGCTCTTGGGTTCCTTGGTGGCATCGGAATACTGACCATCAGGAAACTGATCAGGCTGGCAGCAGCATAACACTGCCATGTACACCCTGTTTCTCTTTCAGTTTCGATCTGAGTTCAGAAGAAAATCGATTTTCCTGAGCCTGGTGCTGTACCTGATCGCGCTGGTCTTTATCAATTATCTCTCCATCGGCATTCAACATCGTTCACTAAGTCCGGGAATCTGGAGTGCTCTATTCTGGATGGCCATGCTTTCAACACTGATCCATGTTGTTGCAAAGAGTTTTATGGGCGACAAACAAGGAACCATGACTTACCTCTACAGCCTGGCTTCCCCTGGTCAGATTATTCTCTCCAGAATTTTTTACAATTTCTTTCTTTGTGCCGGCATTGCATTCACGGGATATGTTTTTTTCGCATTCTGGCTTAACAATCCCATCGAGGATACTCCGTTGTTCATTTTGACACTCCTTTTGGCTTCGTTTGGATTTTCATCAACCCTTTCTATTCTTTCTGCGATTGCATCAAAAACCAACAACGGCAATGTGATCATGGCGGTGCTCAGCTTTCCGATTCTTATCGGCATCCTGCTCATGTCAATCAAGATTACCAAGAATTGTATTGATGGTCTCGAATGGGAAGCAAGTGCCACACCGTTGATGATGCTCGTTGGTATAAATCTGTTGGCATCGGCCTTTACTTACCTGCTCTTCCCCTATATTTGGAGAAGCTAACGACGCTGAAGGATGAAGAATTCCTGGTGGAAAATTCTCTCTGTTGTATTGCTCATCTACACGGTGATTGGCGGACTGCTTCTGGAAGTTCCACGGCTTGTTATTATTCACGAGAGCATCCGGGCGCTCTACTTCCACGTGCCGATGTGGTTCGGCATGGTGTTTTTGTTCCTTGTCTCTGTGGGTTACTCCATCGCATACCTCCGAAATCACCAGCAGCGCTTTGACACGATAGCTTCCACCTTCGCCCATGCTGGCCTGGTATTTGGAATCCTTGGCATTATTACCGGAATGATTTGGGCAAACTACACCTGGGGCTCACCATGGCATGGAGACCCAAAACAGAATGGCGCCGCCATCTCGACACTCATTTACCTCGCCTATTTTATCCTCAGAGGGTCCCTCGACAATCCTGAACAGCGGGCACGATTAAGTGCTGTCTATTCCATATTTGCCTTTGCCGCCATGATCCCCCTCATTTTCATCATACCCCGGATGACGAGCTCCATGCACCCCGGCAGCGGCGGCAACCCTGGATTCAACATGTATGACCTTGACAGCCGCATGCGGCCTGTGTTCTATCCTGCCGTAGTCGGTTGGATGTTGCTTGGTACATGGATTGCATCGGTACGCCTCCGGATTCTGCAAGCAGAAGAGAAGATTCTTGATCTTGAATATGAAAAAAATAAGTAGCCTCCTTTTACTGATCATGATTTCAATCACCGCTTCTTCCCAGCAGGAGGTGGAAATGGCGGATACCATGAGATCAGAAGGCAAAATCTATGTTGTTGTCGCCATCATGCTTGTTGTCCTTGCTGGCATCGTGGCCTACCTTGTTTCCATTGATCGAAAAGCCTCAAGGCTTGAGAAAAAGCTTGACGAGCTCGGAAAAAGGTGAGTCCTGGCGACGGCTCGCCACTTGAAAAGAAATGATCGCCAATGACTAGCTTTGCCTGTCGATTGTTGCTATGAAAAAGACCCACCTTCTCGCCATCCTGGTTATCGGTGTTGCCATTGCCATTATCATGTCTACTGCGGGTGATGCCAGCACCTATGTAACCTTTGATCAGGCCCATGAAATGGCTGCCGCAGGCAATACAAACAGCATCCATGTGGTCGGTGAATTAAAGAAGGATGCCCGAGGGCAAATCATTGGCCTGGAAAAAAGCCCTGACAACCTCTCATTCTCTTTTGTGCTTCTCGATGAAGCCAGAAGGGAGCAAACCGTATTCTATAATGAGCCTATGCCACCCGACTTCACGCGATCTGAGAAGATCGTCGTCATCGGCGGTTATCAAGGTGATCATTTCATTGCCAACAAAATTCTCCTGAAATGCCCATCCAAATATCAGGAGCAGAAACTTAACGCTGGCGTTTAGTATTTTTGGCCATGCTGCATTATTTCATTGGCAACCTCGGCCATTTCTTTGTCATTACTTCATTTGTTGCCGGCCTTGCGGCCTCATTCACATACTGGCGGGCAACCCTGGCCGGTGAGCTTCATCTCCAGAACCAATGGTTGACCAATGGTCGTGTCGCTTTTGTTACGCATGGCGTAGCCGTAGTGGGCATCATCGTAACCCTGTTTGTCATTATTTACAGGCATTATTTTGAGTATCACTATGCCTACTCACATTCATCCCTGCATCTTCCCGGACAATACATGATTTCCTGTTTCTGGGAAGGCCAGGAAGGCAGTTTTCTTCTTTGGATGTTTTGGCACGTTGTGATAGGACTTGTACTTATCAGAAATCGCCAATCATGGGAAGCTCCGGTGATGACGATATTCTCCCTGGTGCAGGCATTTCTGGCTTCCATGATTCTTGGTGTGGTCATTCCAGGCCTGGACCTGAAGATCGGTAGCTCGCCCTTCATCCTCCTTCGGGACGCCATGAACGATCCCATTTTTGCGCTTCAGCCCAACTTCATTCCTAAAGACGGAAACGGTCTCAACCCGCTGCTGCAGAACTATTGGATGGTCATCCATCCTCCTACTTTGTTTTTGGGATTTGCTCTTACCCTCGTACCCTTTGCTTTCGCCATCGCTGGTCTATGGCAACGCCAGTATGTGGAATGGATCAAACCGGCGCTTCCCTGGACACTGCTTGGTGGTGCCGTGCTTGGTCTTGGCATTCTCATGGGAGGCTACTGGGCCTATGAAACCTTAAGTTTTGGAGGCTACTGGAACTGGGACCCTGTTGAGAATGCCGTGTATGTGCCCTGGCTGGTGCTGATCGCATCACACCATACCATGTTGATCTACAAGAACAACAAAACTGCGCTTCGGCTGTCCTTTGTACTTGTTCTTTCCGTTTTTATTCTCATTCTCTATTCTACGTTCCTCACCCGCAGTGGCATTCTCGGCGATGCCTCTGTTCATTCGTTTACCGATCTGGGCCTCTCCGGGCAGCTGCTTCTCTATTTGCTCTTCTTCACGGTGGGCGCTATCATTCTTGCTGTGATGAGATGGAAAGAGGTGCCATTCTCAGAAAAGGAAGTAGGAACCTACACCGGAGAATTCTGGATTTTTCTGGGTGCAGCAACATTATGCCTGATGGGATTCCAGGTCCTTGTGCCTACCTCCATACCTGTTTACAATAAAATCGTAGAAATTTTTGGCGGGCGATCCAACCTGGCGCCTCCAGCCAATCAGGTGGAATTTTATTCAAAGATTCAATTATGGTTCGCCGCCGTGGTGGCCTTGCTTTCCGGAACCGCCCAGTTTTTCTGGTGGAAGAAAATGGATCGCGCAGCCATCAAACAGGAGATCGTAAGTCCGTTGCTGATTACACTCATCTTATTTGCTCTCCTCCTTCTGACCAGCCGGATTACGAATCCTTCATTTATGGTGTTGGCCATTGCCGGCTTGTACATTGTCGTCTCGAATGCGAAAGTCCTTTACCGCACCTGGAAGCTGAATCCTAAACTATCTGGTGGCGCGCTGGCCCATATTGGCCTTGGCCTCATGCTGATCGGGATCCTTTACTCGGCGGGTTATTCAAAAGTGGTCTCTCTCAACAACACAGGGTTGCTTTACAACCGGGACATGGGGACCGAATTCAATCGGGATAACCTTCTCCTGTTTGTCAATGAACCCAGGACGATGGGTGGTTACGACATCGAGTTTCTCGGCGAACGGCTGGAACCCGTTAATAAGCGTGGATATGTAAAACGGAGGGATGTTGAGGAAACGATGGACCCTTTCAAGGTCATTGCACGTCGGGATATCATGTTCAAGAGCAATAAACTCTACTCGGCCAAGGACACTTTTGATATCTATCCTGAGAACACGTTTTATGAGATTCAGTTGAGTCGTGAAGGAAAGGTTGTAGCAACGCTCTTTCCACGAGTTCAGCAAAATCCTGCCATGGGCGGAATACTGCCTTCTCCAGACATTCGACGAAACCTGGATCGCGACCTTTATACACATGTGTCTGCTCCAATGAACCGCGAAGCGGAGCCTGAATGGTCTAAGGTAGAAGAGCTGCGGGTAAAGCCCGGTGAGAAGTTTTTTGTAAACGACTACGTTGCTATTCTGGAGAAAGTACAACGAATTACGGAATTACCAGGAGTACGTCTTACTGACGAAGATGTGGCAGTCAAGATCATTATACAAGTCCAGGGCGAGCATGATACATTCACACTGGAGCCGGCGTTCCTGATCAGGAATCGCGAAGAGGTTGGCCGGGTGCCCGACGAGTCAGGCGAATTGGGAATCAAAATTTCCCTACTCAATATTTATCCTGACGCCAACGAATTCCTCCTCGGTCTGCAAACACGTCAAAAGGACTGGGTGATCATCAAGGCGATGGAAAAGCCATTGATCAACATCTTATGGTTGGGAACGGGCCTTTTGATGATTGGCTTTTCAGTAGCCATGGTGAGGCGCTTTCGCGAGTAGCAAGCGAGAATCAGTGGGAAGCAATCAGCTTCTCAATAATACCGTCGACAGTGATACCATCCGCCTCCGCCTTGAAATTACGCACCATCCTGTGACGCAGCACAGGCGCAGCAACTGCGCGGATGTCTTCAATATCAGGAGAATATTTCTTGTTAAGGAGCGCGTTGCACTTGGCCCCGAGTACAAGGAATTGTGATGCTCGCGGCCCTGCACCCCACTCAAGGTAATCGTTGGCAATGGTCGATCCATTTTTGCCCGGACGGGTCATGTGGCTCAATTTCACTGCGTACTCAACCACATTGTCAGCTACTGGCACCCTCCTTACGAGGTGCTGGAAATATTGAATCTCTTCTGCCGTGAGCACCTTCTTTACCGTGGCCATCTCATCTGCAGTGGTCATTTTCACGATATCCAGTTCCTGCTGGTACGTAGGATAATCAAGAAAAATGTTGAACATGAACCGATCCAACTGAGCTTCTGGCAGCGGGTAAGTTCCTTCCTGTTCAATAGGGTTCTGTGTGGCAAGCACAAAAAATGGACGAGGCAGTTCATAGCGTTGTCCCGCGATGGTCACTGCATACTCCTGCATGGATTCCAGCAAGGCTGCCTGAGTTTTTGGAGGTGTACGGTTAATTTCATCTGCCAAAATAATGTTGGCAAAAATGGGGCCGCGTACGAACTGGAAATTACGTTCCTTGTCCATGGTCTCAGCGCCGACAATGTCTGAGGGCATCAGGTCAGGTGTAAACTGAATTCGCTTAAACTGGAGGTCAAGTGCACTCGAGATCGTCTGGACCATCAGGGTCTTGGCAAGACCCGGCACACCAACCAACAGCGAGTGGCCTTGGCAAAAAACCCCCGTGAGCATGAGTTTTACTACTTCATCCTGGCCGATGATGACCCGGGCAATCTCTGTCTTAAGCTTGTTGAATGAATCCGCAAGTGCATTAGCGGCTTCTATGTCATTGGAGTATGCTTGCATGCGGAGAGCGTGGGAGATGGATTACTTCATGAACACCTATTGCAAAATTCCGCAAGAGTCAAATGCGGGGTCAAGTTTTATAAAGACATCATGGCGCGCCTTGGCAAACCATTTTGACAACATTTTGTCACGTTTCTCAGCAAGGGCGGCGGCCTGAATGCGGTGCCAGTCATCTCTGAGGTTAGCCTGATGAGGTGCCTGCTTCTCCTTGAAAAAAAGAATCCTCACAGCATCCTTACCATCATCGGTACGATAAGTAATCGGAGGGCTGACGGCGCCAACCTTCATCGTATCGATGTTGAAATAAACGATTGGGTCCATGTCCTTGACAGAAACCTTAGAGCCACCATCTTCATCGGTAAAGTATCCCCCAAAACCTTTGGTCCTCGGATCATCAGAATACTTTTTGGCCGCATCCTCAAAAGAGATACTATCCATTTTTATCACTTTTCTAAGGCTATCCAGGTACCGTTCTGCTCTTCCAATATCTTCCTTTGAAGGTACAGCTGAAATGAGAACGTGACGGGAGTTGTATTCGTTGCCTCGTCGATCAATGAGTTGCATGATGTGAAATCCAAACTGCGATTCAAAGGGCTGGGAGATCTCACCCTCCTTGATTCTGAACGCTGTGGCCTCATATTGCGGTACCATAGCCCCTCTGCCCACATACCCCATCTCTCCACCGTTATATTGCGCGCTGGGATCTTCAGAGTACTTTCGGGCAAGCTCATTAAAGTCCTCTCCGTTCAGAATACGCTGACGGATTTCACTCAGCTTTTTCTTCGTTTCAAACTTCTGAATTTCACTGACCTGCGCTTTCTTGACAATTTGTGCAACGACGACATCGGCAGAATAAAACGGCAGACTGTCGGGAGGAATCTTCGCAAAGAATCGTTTCACCTCTGCTGGTGTCACATTCAGTCCTTTGGTGATCTTCCTTTGCATGGCGTTTCCAAGCATTTGCTCTCTGATCTGATCCCTCAACTCCAGCTTGATTTGTTCCAGGGTTTTGCCATAGGTACGCTCCAGCTGTTCCGGTGAGTTGCCGGAATTCTGAAGGATCATGTTCATTCGTTGATCGGTGTTGTTGTCAACCTCAAGATCAGTCACCACAACAGAGTCAATTTCTGCTTTGGCTACAAGAAGTTTGTTGATGACCAACTGGCTAAAAATTCCGCATCGGGCTTCCTGACTGGACCGTCCTCCGCTCGAGAGATAGTTTTGAAAAGCTCCGTCAAATTCTGAATTCAGGAGGATATAGTTATCCACCTTGGCGATGATCTTGTCGGCTATAAAGCCCGTTGGTTCGGCGACAGGCTCCTGAGCGTATGCCGTACCCAATACCCCAATCAGCAGTAGACTAGCGGTCAAAAATCTCAAAATTCTTCTGTTTGACGGCATTTTCATAGACTTCATCTTCCAAAGCTCGCGCAAGTTCTACTTTTCTTTTGTTTAAGAGAATATTTCGAATGTCTTCTTTAACGAATTCCAGGGGCGAGACGTTATCGGAAATTTTATAATCGTCCACTTTAAGAAAGTAAATGAACTCTGCATCATTCGTCTCGTAATAAGGGTTGGTCTTCAGGAATTGAATCTTATTGGGTATTTCAGCGATCGGTGAATTGACCACCAGTTTATCAAACTCCATCCAGGAACTGTCACTGAGATGGTAGGCTGTAGAAAAACTAAGGCAATAAGATCTCAACTCTTCCAGATCCTTGTCCTTGCGCGAAAACAACATGTCTTTTACTTTGTTCGTTCGGGGGGCGGTCTTGGGGATTTTGATATACGTTCCTCGCACAATGTTCTGCTTCAAGGTGAAGTTATCCGTGTGCTGATGGTAGTAGTCTACAATTTCCTGATCTGAAATCGTGTCGTTGAGATGCTGCCGGATGTAGAAATTCTGATACGCATAACCAATCAGGCTATACCGATAGTCAAGCACTTTTCTCTCTACCTCTGCTTCATCAATATCCATTCGTTTAGCTGCCTCCTGGATGATCAACTGCTTCCGGATCCAACTGTTGACATACGCAGTAACCCTGGCCGTACTGTCTTCAGGCGTTGACTTCTGCGCCACAATGCCTGCCAACTCATCTTCATACAGGTATTGATCATTCACCCGTGCAATGGGTCGCGGCCCGGGCGACTTCACCTTCTCTTCGTTTTTCCAGCGGATCAGGTCACAGCCACCTGCCACAACAGCAAGGATCAACAATGCGAATCCAAACTTCAGAAATGGTCTCACGGCTGCGTCAATTCACGTAGAACGATTTTCTTCCCCTTGCTATTTACCTTGGCCGGATATTTCTTTTTTAGCTTGGCCACCCACTCCTTTTCCAGCGTATCCTGGTAATCAGAAATCACCTGTGACCGGACTTCTTCCAGGTCCCTGATTCCGGCTGGCACTAAATTATCAATTTGAACCATATGGTACATGCCGGTCTGGCTCGTGAAATGAACTCCAACAACCTTTGGTATACGGTCAATGACCTTGCTTTCACCGGAGGCATAAACCCTGGCCACCTGGGCTGACCTGAACTTCTTCATGTCAAGTCGCGTCAGTGAGTCACCCTTTGCCACCTTGCTCTTTATTTGATTCATGAACAAAGAGTCATCGGTGGAAAAAATCCGGGCCTTGACTCGTTCAGCTGCGCGGTAGCGGTCCCGGTGCTTCGTGTAATACGCCCTGACGCCCGCTGTATCCTCAGAGCCTTTATTCCACACTTCCTTTTCCATGATGGTGAAGAGCAGAATTCCCTCTCTGTACTCTTTAATCAGGTTTCTATACGTCTGGTTTGATTTCGTCAAGTCAGCATCCTCTACATCATCCATCTGCTGCCTTACAAACTGTCCATAAAATCTCTCCATCAGTGTCGCAGGTGGCTGGTTCGTTTTAAATTGTTCTGTCAACACAAACGATACAAATTGGGAGACGGTGAATCCCGCACCTCTTAAGGTGAACAACTGCTTGCTCCAAAGATCTGACGGTCCCTTGAACTTCCATTTCCCAGCCTGCAAGGTGCTGTCGCCAAGAGCTAATACAATTTTTTTGATTGATTCCTGCTCAACAAACTGAAGGGTTACTTTCCTTTTTTCAAAAACATGCTGCTCTGCCATCAGGAGTCGTTCATCATTACCCACCCTTCGTCTCAGGGTTTCCTCAATTTGCTGGAAGGGAGGAATTGGAATTCGTCTTTCGAGCCGAACAATATGCCAACCATAAACAGATTGAAAGGGATCAGAAACTTCACCAGGTTGATGAATGGAAAAAGCAGTCGCTTCAAATTCAGGCACCGATGCAGCAAATGCCCCAACGCCAAATGGTTTTAGTCTTCCTCCTGTATTGCGTGTTGACTGATCATCCGAAAATTCGCGACAAAGGTCATCCCATGGCCTGCCTCCCTGCAATTGATCGTAGATATCGAAAATTTTATTCTTCAATTTCTTGTCGTCAGTCGTGGGTGACTTTCTCAGCAGAATATGGGAAACCTCTACTTCACCGCGGGCAAGCCTTCGATCGGTGACTTTGAGCAGGTGGTATCCAAAAGAAGTTTTGACTATCGGGGAGATCTCTCCGGTCTTGAGGGAGTAGGCTGCCTGTTCAAATGGGTAGACCATTTGCATCACGGTGAAATACCCAAGGTCGCCGTTGTTTGTTTTTGCACCTGGCTCCTCCGAGAACTCCCTTGCCAATTTGGCGAAGTCGTCACCACGCATGAGGCGTTCGCGGACTGCAAGCGCCTTGTTGTATGCAGCGAGGGTATCTCCGGGGGTGGCATCAGGCTTCAAAACAAACAGGATATGAGAAACCCTCACCTCGATACCCATACGTTCATAAGCTTCCCTGGTTAGCCGGTCAAGTTGATTCTTATCGGCAACGTAAGGTCTCATCAACTCACCTCTGTATGACCTGAATTCTTTTCGAAATGCAGCCGTGGTGTCGTATCCGCGATTGATCGCTTCAGCCACCTTTGTCTTGAACGCAATCAACAAATCAAGATAGTTGTTGATTTTGACTTCAGTATGATCTTCTTTTTTGGGATAATTCTTCAGGTACAGATACTTGAATTCTTCTGTTGAAACTTCGCGGTTGTTCACCGTGAACAAAAGCGTGGAGACGGCAGCAGGCTCAGCTTGTTGCGCCATCATCAAGACAGGCCAGCACATCACGATAAGCAACAGTGTCTTGCGCACGTTTCGATTGAATTTAGAACCTGCAAAAATACGAGGTGGCGGCGGAACGCCAAAGTGGAACTAACTGACCTGCTTGGTGAGTCTGCAGACAAACCGTCCGTCGCGATTGAGGTATTCAACGCCATCCATGATGGACTTTACAAGACGTATGCCAAGTCCTCCCTTTCGCTTCTCATGAACAAGGTTTCCGATTTCAGGTTCATGGAATTTGTTGATATCAAACATTTCGCCATCATCGGTGATCTCAAAAATCAACGAGCCTTTGGTGGGGACATCAATGCTCAGCTCGAGAAAATGATCCGGGTTGCAATGATGTGCGTGAATCATCAGGTTGGAGCACATTTCATCCAGGGCCAAAATGATCTCATTCATCACCACCTCGGAAGACACGTGCGTACGGAGGGACTTCCTGATGAAGTCCCTGATGCCTTTCAGGTTCTCAAGGCTGCAGCCGATTTTATGCCGATAGCTCATGCAGCAGTTTCTTAGCGTCCTGTTTGGATTCCCTGATATGAAGCAAATCTGCAAGGCCCAATATCTGGAACGTGTTGATCACTTTTTCCTTCATGCCAAACATGACCATGTTGATACCCTTGTCCCGGAACTCCTCGATATATGACATAAACACACCCAGTCCAGCCGAAGAGATATACTCCAACGCGCTGCAGTCAACAAGGATTTTCTTGAACCCTTCACCGACACTCTTGGCAATGGCCAGATCAAGTTCAATGGATGAACTGGCGTCAATTTCGCCGACGACAGCCAGAATGTCAGCCCCGTCTTCCTGTAAGCGCTTGATTTGAACCATAGGTTTAGGTATTAAACGTGTTAGGTATTTTAATGTTCGTTATTGTCTGAACTTCACAATCATGGTCGTGTAATCGTCGTCAATCTCTTCCGTGCCTGTGTATGTATATAGTTTCCGAATCAAGTGTTCCTGCATTTCCTTTGGCGTCTTGGAAACCACTTCCGTCATGGTTTCGCGCAGCAAGTCAAGGCCAAACTCTTCGCCTTTCTGATCTTTCGCTTCTGTAATACCGTCTGTAAATAGAACCATCACGTCCCCCGGCTTGTAGTCGATGCAACGGGCCTCCACATAATTGCAATAGTCTTTTCCCTTTACCATACCGAGGGCAGCACCCTTGTCAACCAAATACTCCGCAGTCCTGGTATCGGCATGATAAAACAGAACAGGGCAATGACCCGCCCGTGAGTAGTGAATCTTTCGTTCCTTATTGTCCAGAACAAAATATGTTGCTGAAATAAATGATCCGCGCTCGAGGCAATAGCGCAACGCCTGATTCGCCCTGATCATGAAGTCCTTGGGGTCGAGTGACTGCTGAGCGAGGCTGTGAAAAATACCTTTCATCTGTGACATGTGAAAGGCCGCCGTTGTTCCTTTCCCGGAAACATCGGCGATGATCAGGCCAACCTGATGGTCGGTGATGCGAAGGGTGTCGTAGTAATCGCCACCCACCTCATCGGCAGATTCTGAAAATGCGGCTATCTCAAAATCCTGTCCAGCCTCCAATTTGTTGGGCAGCAAACTTTTCTGAACCGTCTTGGCAATTTTCAGCTCTTCCTTGTATCGCTCATTTTGAATGGCTTCCTTGAGGAGCCTGAAATTCTCTATAGAGATACCCGCCTGATTGGCAAACGCCGAAACGATTTGCGTCATCTCTTTATTAAATCCATCGGGTAGTTCCTTCAGCAAGGCCAGCGTACCGATTTTTTCTCCTTTGACATGAACAGGAAATGCCATCAATGACCTGAACCTTGTTCCCTTCAGGCTCGCCAGGTGGGTGGAAAGGTTTCTCGTCCGGTCAGAACTCTGATCCAGCACACCTTTCACATTGCGACCATTCAAGTGCTCCTGAATGCGTTTGGCATCACTCTCTGAAATCTGGTGTGTCTGCAGCCTGTACTGCTCATGTTCTCCCTTGATTTCCAGCCATGCTGCGTCTGCAAAAACAGAACTTACAGAACTTTCAAGAAGAATTTCATACACACTTTCCTCGTTCTGCTCTGTTTGCACCGATTGGCTGATGCGCTGAAAGTTGACAACCTCTTCCAGCTTCTGTTCAAATACTGATGACGTAGGCAGGTTGAAAAGGATAACAAGGAATGAGAAGATGCTGTAGAGCATCACAAAAGAAAAGAGGTAAATGTTGAACACATGAGACCTGAATTCCAGAAATGCGTCAGACTGCAGTGCTATCTCCTCTGAAAACCGGTTGGTGGTGTAGAAAAAGTACCCCAGATAAAAGAAGGACAACAACAATAACAGGAGGCTCGTCCATTTTTGTCTGAAATTCAGATAAGCCACCCACTTCATGTTGGCTGACAACACCAGGGCCAGGAGGCCAGTAAGGATACTGACCAGGGTGAGCAGCCATTCCTGTTGAAACCATTGAATATTGGCGGATAATAAAACCAGCAGCAAGGCAAACTCGAAGAGGGCCCAACCACGGATAAGCCACTTGGATTTTTGATAGAGGATCAATCGCTTCCAGCAGGTGAACGCTGCCATCAGGAAGCTGATCAACAGCCCGAGGTTGACCAGGTACTCTACATCGATAAAGAAAATATTGGACGAGAGTTTGGTGGAGCCAAGGAGAAAGTCAAGCATCCATAGCGCCAGGGAGAGAACTGTGGCCACCAGACCTGTTGCGAAGACCCTCCAGAGCAGGTCTGTAAAATTCAATGACTCGTCATGCTCAATCTTGAACTTGTAATAGTAAAAGATACTGACCACGTAAAGGTCAAGCATGACCTTTGGAAGCCAGAGCGGTATATCAGGGGTAAGGCCTTTGAGGTCGCTGAAGAGCAGGGTTACATCAGAAAAAAGCATCACCAGCCAGCAAACGACGGCTCCCAAAAAGGCAAATCGGGATAGTGCTTTAGTCTTCAATACATGCTCTGTTTATCCTGGCGGCAGGAGGCCGCTAAGGTCGTAAGTTTTTGCAACTACTTTCTGCTATAGTTAGGTGCTTCACGAGTGATGGTTATGTCATGGGGATGGTTCTCTACAACACCAGCCGCCGTAATCTTAACGAACTTTGCCAGTTTGAGTTTGTCAATATTTTTGGCTCCGCAGTAGCCCATCCCCGCCTTGAGCCCTCCAACCAGTTGGTACAGGACTTCCGAAACAAGCCCTTTGTATGGTACCCGGCCGGAAATTCCTTCCGGCACCAGCTTCTTGATGTCGTCTTCCGCATCCTGAAAATACCTGTCTTTGGACCCGTCATCCATTGCTTCCATGGATCCCATACCCCTGTATGACTTGAACTTTCTGCCCTCATAAATGATCACCTCGCCAGGCGCCTCCTCTGTACCGGCGAGCAGTGACCCAATCATGATGCTGTCAGCGCCGGCAGCAATGGCTTTGACAATGTCGCCGGAAAATCGAATCCCCCCATCGGCAATGATCTTGACACCTGAGCCTTTGATGGCTTTTGCGGATTCATACACGGCTGATAGCTGAGGCAGGCCGACGCCTGCTACCACACGGGTGGTGCAAATGCTTCCTGGGCCAACACCTACTTTCAATGCATCAGCACCTGCTTTCACCAGTGCTTTGGCAGCTTCACCTGTCGCAATGTTTCCTACCACCAAATCCATCGATGGAAACTTCTTCTTCATTTTTTTTGCTGCTTCAATCACTCCTTTGGAGTGCCCGTGTGCCGTGTCGATGCTAATCACGTCAACACCGGCCGTCTTCAACGCCTCAATACGTGTAATCATATCTGGCGTTACACCAACGGCTGCCCCTACCCGAAGCCTTCCGAACTGATCGTGACAGGCGTTGGGTTTATTCTTTTTCTTGAGAATGTCCTTATATGTCACGAGTCCGGTCAGTTTCCCTTTCTTATTGACAATGGGGAGTTTTTCAATCTTATAATTTTGCAGCAGGACTTCCGCCTTTTCGAGGGTTATTCCTTCAGGCGCAGTAATCAGATTGCCTTTGGTCATGATCTTCTCGACAGGCATAGACATGTCCTTCTGGAATCTCAAGTCGCGATTGGTAATAATCCCTACAAGTTTCCCATTCCCGTCCACGACGGGGATACCGCCAATCTTGAATTCCCTCATGATTTTCTCAGCATCACGAACAGTGGCATTGACCTGGAGTGTTACCGGGTCAAGGATAAGGCCGCTTTGCGAGCGTTTGACCTTCCTCACCTCCTCTGCCTGAAGCTCAATAGACATATTCTTGTGAATGAAGCCTATTCCGCCTTCCAGCGCTATGCTGATGGCAAGAGAAGATTCGGTGACCGTATCCATGGCCGCCGAGCAGACCGGAATGTTGAGGCTGATATTTTCTGTCAGCTGCGTTACCGTGCTGGTTTCCCGAGGCAGAACCTCGCTATAGGCGGGAACCAGGAGAACATCGTCGTAGGTAAGGGCTTCAAAAAGGAACTTGGCGGGATCGAGAGCCATGGCAAATAAATTAGATTGTTTATTTGCCGGTCAAAGGTAGAGGAAATTACGGATATGACAATTGCTATATTTGACCTTGCGGTGAATGATTAGCCTTTGTGTGGAGCATCCTGCACCAACCCATATATGAAACTGATTGTAACAGCTTTTCTGACAGTTTGCACGCTGGTTTGTAGCGCCCAAAATCAAAGCGGCAAAGCCTCCTTTTATGCCGACAAGTTTGAGGGCCACCCAACTGCCAATGGTGAGAAGTATAAGCACAGCAAACTAACGGCCGCGCATAAGACCCTTCCCTTTGGAACCCGGGTGCGTGTGACAAACATTGCCAACCAACAGACGGTGGAGGTCATTATCAATGACCGTGGTCCTTACGCTGATGGCCGCATCATTGACTTGTCAAGGTCTGCAGCAGAAAAACTGGGGTTTATCAACCAGGGTCTGGCCGACGTTACCGTGGAAGTTCTTGATGCCGGCGACGGCAAAAGCAGGCAAGCCGAGCGAATGGTTCCAACAGCAGAAATCGATGAAAAGGAGTTTTACGATTTTGAGATCAAAAGATTCAGCCCCGGTGGTTATGGTGTACAGATTGGCACCTACCAGGAGCTTGTCAATCTGATGCGTCTGGCTGACAACCTGAAGAGTTCCTACAAGAAGAAGGTCACTGTTCAGGTGAAGAATGTCAACGGAGTCAAATACTATGGACTTATCCTCGGACCCTTTTCGTCCCGTGAGAAAGCGGACAAATTCCGGGCTTCTATACAGTCAAAATATCCTGACGCCTTCATTGCAGAGTTTAACAGGATGCGCTGATCATCATCAACAGTCTACTGCGTGGAACTCCTCGGTTATGTCGCATCCATCTTTGTAGGTCTCGTTCTCGGGTTACTCGGCGGCGGAGGTTCTATTCTCTCCATCCCGATCCTCGTTTATCTTTTTCAGATCGAACCTGTACAGGCATCGGCTTACTCTTTGTTTATTGTCGGCACCACGAGCCTCGTTGGCGTTATCCCCAAGTACCGGGATCATCTCGTCAACTTCAGAACAGCCCTGCTTTTTGGAATACCATCCATTGTAGCCATCTTTTCAACCCGGAAGTGGATTGTTCCGATGATTCCAGATGTGGTGATTACCCTGGATACCGTCGTCATCACCAAGAGGCTCCTGCTTCTTGGCTTGTTTGCGATACTGATGGTGTTGGCTGCTTTGCCCATGATCAGAGGAAAAAAGGAACCAAAATCTCCCGGTAGAAGATTCAGAATATTCCTTGTCATCGTTGAAGGTTGTCTCATCGGATTTCTCACAGGACTGGTTGGCGCCGGAGGCGGGTTCCTGATCATTCCTGCCCTGGTTTTCCTTACGGGCCTTCCGTTCAAGACGGCAGTTGGCACCTCCCTTATTATTATAGCCATCAATTCTCTTATGGGGTTCACGGGCGACTTGCTGAATTATTCCATGGATTGGCCCTTTCTATTGTCCATTACCATGCTTGCCATTGTTGGCATTTTTGCTGGAAACCGACTTTCCAGGCACGTGGATAACGCCACATTGAAGCGGGGTTTCGGTTGGCTCGTCCTGATCATGGGTTGCGGCATCCTCGTACGGGAAGTCCTGTAGCTTAAAGAAAGTGGGTCCGGAAAGCGCTGAAAATCAGGGGATTTTTTTAGATTCGAATAGCAAAAGAATACGATGCTTAACCGCTATCTCTTTTGGTTGCGCTTGGCCGCGGTACTACAACTCGCTACCGCTGGCATACACGCTTTGAGTTTTCTTCGTCACCCTGCTCCTGAAAATGAAACGGAACGTCAGTTGCAAGAAATGATGACGACCTACAAGCTCAACCTTGGTCCGTACTTCCATCCTACAACAGAGCATCTTTTCCTCGGCCTCAGCGCGTGCTTCTCGTTTCTCTATTTGCTCGGGGGGTTAACCAATTGGTACCTGTCACAAAAAAATCTTTCACCGGAGACCATGAAAGGTGTAACGTTTATCAACGTGATGGTCTTCGGAGGAACCTTTCTTGTGATGCTGATCTTTACCTTCCTGCCACCCATCGTGCTGACAGGCGCCGTATTCCTTAGTCTGTGCTTCGCTTACGCAACGAATCACATTCATACCATTAAGCTACCCAAGAACTGATCGTTCAATAATATCGGCGCATTCATGAATCTGCTCTTCGGTAATCACGAGGGGTGGTGCAAGCCGGATGATATTACCATGTGTCGGTTTAGCCAGCAATCCGTTCTCCGCGAATTTGAGACACAGATTCCAGGCTGTCTCACTTTCAGGTGAATCGTTGATGACAATGGCGTTGAGCAGGCCTTTACCACGAACCAAAGAGATGCGGTTGGTTTTGGACATCAGGCCATTCATGCGTGATCGGAAAATTTTTCCCAACCGCTCTGCATTTTCTGCAAGGCGTTCATCCTTGACTACCTGTAAGGCTTCCATGCAAACAGCAGCTGCAAGCGGATTGCCGCCGAATGTCGAGCCATGTTCTCCCGGCTTGATAACAAGCATGACTTTGTCGTCGGCCAGCACACAGGATATTGGCATCACTCCTCCGCTGAGTGCCTTCCCAAGAATGAGTACATCAGCACGAACATGTTCGTGATCACTGGCGAGCATCTTTCCTGTGCGGGCAATACCTGTTTGGATCTCATCCATCATCAGCAGTACCTGATATTTCTTACAGAGTTGTTCAGCTTGTTTCAGGTATCCATCCTTTGGCACATAGACTCCCGCCTCACCCTGGATTGGTTCTATCCACAATGCACATACATGAGGATTTGCCAGAGCCTTTTCCAATGCAGATACATCATCGTATTCCACAATATCAAAACCTGGCATGAATGGGCCGAAGCCACTTGTAGCCGAAGGGTCCGTGGAAGCTGAAATGATCGTGGTGGTACGTCCATGAAAATTCTTCTTAACAGCAACAATAACGGCTTTATTGTCGGGGATGCCCTTGATGGTATAGCCCCACTTGCGTGCGAGCTTGATGGCTGTCTCATTGGCCTCAGCCCCGCTGTTCATGAACAGCGCCTTCTGATAGTTGAATGTTTCACAGATGAGCCTCTCCGCAAGACCCAATTTATCGTTGTAGAATGCCCGGGAAGTTAATGTCAGTTCTTTTGCCTGCTCTGTCAATGCACGGATGATCCTTGGATGGCAATGTCCCTGGTTCACGGCGCTGTAAGCTGATAGAAAGTCATAGTAACGCTTGCCCTCTACATCCCAAAGAAATACACCTTCGCCTTTGCACAAGACAACCGGAAGTGGATGGTAATTGTGTGCGCCAAACTTCTCTTCCAACAGAATGGCCTCCTGAGCGGATGTAACCTCAACCATAAAAGCGTGATTTAGAATGCAAAGATAATCAGTATTCGGCAGACCGGGGCCCGCGTTATCGATGTGTGTGATGGATGGTTTTTCAATCAGGAAAATCCTCAACATATTTGTATGATTTAGCCTCACCTACTGCATGAAATACAAGCGCATTCTTCTCAAACTTAGCGGCGAAGCACTGATGGGAAAGTCAAAAACCACCAGCCTGGACCCGGAAGTACTCGAGCAGTACTCCATGGAGATAAAAGGGATTCGCGAGCTGGGGGTTGAACTGGCGATTGTTATCGGAGGGGGCAATATTTTTCGAGGCGGGCAAGCGGAGGCTCTCGGGATTGACCGCGTACAGGGCGACTACATGGGCATGCTTGGTACGGTTATCAATGCCATGGCCCTTCAAAGTGCGCTGGAAAGGCACGGATTATATACCCGGCTAATGGCTGGCATCAAAATGGAACAGGTTTGCGAACCCTTTATCCGTCGCCGCGCCATTCGACACCTTGAAAAAGGGCGAATCGTCATCTTTGGTGCCGGCATTGGCAATCCTTACTTCACCACTGATTCTACAGCAAGCCTGAGGGCGATCGAGATCCAGGCCAGTGTCGTCCTGAAAGGGACGCGTGTTGATGGCGTCTATACAAAAGACCCGGAAAAATTTCCAGATGCTACTCGGTATAAGAAATTGTCCTTCCAGGAAGCATACGAGAAGAATCTCAACATCATGGACATGACTGCCTTCACGCTTTGCATGGAAAACAAACTTCCCATTATTGTTTTTGATATGAACAAACCTGGCAATCTTAAGAAGGTTGTTCAGGGTGAAGAAGCCGGTACGCTCATTAGCTGAAATCAGCCAATTCCACGGAAGTATTAAATTAGAGGTATGGAAGAAATTGAACTTTACCTGGACGACGCACGTGATCAGATGAACAAAGTCATCCAGCATGTGGGCCATGAGCTGACGAAGATCAGGGCTGGCAAAGCCAATCCCTCTATGCTTGACGGCATTCAGGTTCCCTACTATGGCGCGATGAGCCCGCTTCAGCAAATCTCTTCCATCACTTCTCCCGATCCAAGAACACTCTTCATAAAACCCTGGGAGAAGAGTTTCATTCAGGAAATTGAGAAAGCCATCATGGCAGCCAACCTTGGACTTACACCTCAGAATGACGGCCATCAGGTGATCATCAACATCCCAATGCTGACGGAAGAGCGGCGCAAGCAACTGGTAAAACAAGTACACCAGGAATGTGAACAGGGGAAAGTAAGCGTGAGGAGTGTCAGAAAAGAGTCGAACGAAAGCCTGAAAAAAATCAAGGGGGCGCCGGAAGATGATCTGAAGAACGCAGAAGAGGAAGTTCAAAAACTCACCGATGAGTTCATTAACAAGATCGAAGGCCTGATGAAAAAGAAAGAGGCTGAAATCATGACCGTGTAGTTAATCACAAAGACCATGGAAGAGAATTTCGGCCAACGAGCAATACGCAAAACAAAACAAGTGATGAAACGACTATTCATCATCATTATCGTACTGGGTCTGGGCGTTCTTTCATTCCTGTACTGGGCCACTTACGAAAATGGCGTGATGGCCGGAAAAGTTATTCGTGTCAGTGAGCAGGGCGTTCTCTTCAAGACCTTTGAAGGGAAGCTGAATCTGGAAACCTTTGGCGCACTGCGTGGAACCAGTCCCATTGCCGAATCCTTCGACTTTTCTGTGGAAAGTGGCCAGGATGATGTGATCAAAGCCTTACAAGAAGTATCGCTGAGCGGAGAGCGTGTAAACCTTTACTACAACAAGCGCTACATGCGTTTCCCCTGGCGCGGTCAGACCAAAACCTTCGTCACGAAAGTTGAACGGCTGAAAACTAACCCGTGAAGGATTCCAACCTTATTGTTGTGTATGGCTCTTATGGGTATACCGGCAGCCTGATCGTCAATCTCTGCAAGGAAAAAAAACTGAATGTACTGTTGGCTGGACGCAACGCCGAAGCACTTACCAGGCAAAGCAAGGAATCCGGATTTGCTGTTGAGGTGGTGGAAAGCAATGATTCAGAAAATCTGATCAGGATTCTCAAGCCCGCCAAGCTGGTGATCCATTGTGGCGGACCGTTCAAGCACACGGCAAAATTCATGTCAGAAGCCTGTCTTGCAACCAGCACACATTACACCGACATCACCGGGGAGTACCAGGTGTTTGAATCTCTGGCCGCACTTGATGTTCAGGCAAAAAGTGCAGGCATTATGGTCATGCCTGGAACCGGGTTTGATGTGGTGCCGTCAGATTGCCTGGCAGCGCACTTGAAGCGACAACTTCCTGATGCAACCCACCTGCAGCTTGCCTTTGCTACTTCCTCGGCTGGCACGTCACGAGGAACAAAAAAGACATCCGTTGAAGGACTTGGCTATCCAAGTCTCATCCGTGAGAATGGCGAGCTCATCGATGTACCATTGGGGAGTCGTGTGGTCAACATTGATTTTGGTCCATTCCGAATGAACGCGCTTAACATACCCTGGGGTGATATCGCTACCGCCTGGAGAAGCACGCGCATTCCAAACATAGAGGTGTATATGGGTGCTAATGAATCCATGATCAGAAACGCCAAAATGAGCAACTACATCGGATGGCTGCTCCGACAATCATGGGTGAAGAATTACATGATGAAGAAAATTGATCAGCGTCCACCAGGACCCAGCCAAAAGAAACGTGAAGGGGGACGAAGTTTTCTATGGGGGAAAGTCTGGAACTCAGCCGGCACGATCAAAATCTCCCGACTGGACACACTTAGTGGATACTCTTTGACCGCAGAAACAGCCGTGCTTATTGCTGAAAAAATTCTGAAAGACAATCTCAAGCCTGGATACCAGACACCGTCCATGGCTTATGGCGCCGACCTCATCATGGAAATTACCGGCACAAACCGTGTCAATCTCTAGACGGCATTTGTAATAGTGATCGTCCTTTCATTCTTCGACATCAGCCTTGCCACCTTGTGCACAGGCAGACCAAGGTCCTGCAGGATACTTTCAAATTGATTTTGAGAACCGTCCTCCACGGCCACGAGTAAGCCACCGCTGGTTTGAGGATCACATAGCGTCAACAATGACTCCGCGCCTATGCCTGCAACTTTTGCCTGGTAGCTGCTCCAGTTTCTCATCGTATTGTCTGGGTAAATCATCTTCCCCGTATACTCCCTTGTGCTTTGCAGAAGGGGCACTGCACGATAATCCAGTTCAGCTGAGCATTTACTTCCTTCACACATCTCCATCAGATGGCCCAGCAAACCGAACCCTGTTACGTCGGTCATGGCTGTGACAAATGAAAGGTCCCCAAAAGCTTCTCCGGCTGAATTCAGTGTCGTCATGACGTCAACTGCTTCACTGAGGTCATCCACTTTGGCGACTCCGCGCTTCTGCGCCGTGGTGATGATACCAAGCCCAAGCGGTTTGGTCAGGTACACGTGATCGCCCTCTTTCGCCGTACTATTTCTTTTGATGCTGGACTTTCCAACAAGGCCGTTTACAGCGAGCCCGAAGATTGGTTCCGGACTGTCGATGCTATGACCCCCGGCTAGAGGAATACCAGCCTTTGCACATACCGCCCTGCCTCCATCGAGTACCTGCCGCGCAAGCTCCGGAGGCAATTTTCCAATCGGCCATCCGAGAATGGCCAGGGCCATGACTGGCTTCCCTCCCATAGCATATACATCGCTGATGGCATTGGCTGCAGCGATGGACCCAAAGACAAATGCATCATCAACGATGGGCATGAAGAAATCCGTTGTGCTGATTAGACATTGTCCATTTCCCAAATCAAAAACTGCTGCATCATCCTTTGTGTCATAGCCTACCAGCAAGCCGGTGAACTCCTTCTTCATCTCAGAATGGAGAATGGTGTCAAGAATGGCCGGCGATATTTTGCAACCGCAGCCTGCGCCGTGAGAAAATTGAGTGAGTTTTATTTCGGAGTTCATTCAAAGGAGATAAAATGGAATCAAACACTAACTTCTTCAGCTTGTTGAATGATGGTTCTTGCCAGGGCTTTCATGTTGCCACCATCCCACGAGATGGAATGCCTAAGCTGCGTCTTTCGTCTTTCTATGCTGACCTTGTATGCCTTGTCATAGTAAGTAAGAAGGACATCAATCACTGTCGCCATATCACCTGCCAATAATCGTTCACGCGCATGCTGAAAATTCTGCCCACCAAGTTTGCGCGTTAGCTTTTCCATGATCCGGAGAAACTCCTCCTTGTCGGCAGGACCATACTCCATAACGAGTCGTTGAATCCGTACGGATTTGTCAACAACCATTTGCACCAGTGGACTTCTCACGAGCTGGTTCCAGAATTCTGCGGGAAGGAATATTTTACCA
>JAEUUD010000239.1 GCA_016787625.1 Cyclobacteriaceae bacterium | reverse complement strand
ACAGGCATTACGGCTGTTGTTTCCGGTGTGCTCCTGGTTTACGCATTCAAGGCCAATGTCTGGGGTCGTTTTTCCCTCAAGTCATCGATCGATAGCAAGGTCAACGAAGGAGAGTTGAACGGTGTGGAGACAGGGACGGAAGGGATTGCTTTGTCGGCGCTGCGCCCGTCAGGGAAGGCAGAACTTGGATCACGCACCTTTGAAGTCAGAACAATGGGCGCCTATGTGGAGTCCGGAACAAAAATCCGCATCATTCAAATCGCGTCGAATCAGATTATTGTAGAACCTATAGCCTAATACTAACACCCATGGAAAATTTAGCCTTTCTATTTATTGTCTTTATCAGCATCATCGGCTTCTTCATGTTCATGTACTTTGTGCCGGTGGGGTTGTGGATCACAGCCATCTTTGCCGGTGTAAAAGTCACCATTGGTGAGCTGATCGGGATGCGCATTCGGAAAGTGCCACCCGGAACAATTGTCAACTCATTGATTACAGCCACCAAGGCAGGCTTGCAAGTCACTACCCGTGAACTGGAAACCCACTACCTCGCCGGAGGCAACGTGCCCAACGTGATTCGTGCCCTCATCTCTGCTGAGAAAGCCAATATCAACCTTACCTTCAAACAGGCAACAGCGATCAACCTCGCGGGCCGCGATGTTTTTGAGGCTGTTCAGATTTCCGTGAATCCGAAAGTGATCACCACGCCAAAAGTGGCGGCAGTAGCTGCTGATGGTATTCAGCTGATTGCCGTTGCCAGGGTAACGGTTCGGGCAAGCATTGCGCAGTTGGTCGGAGGTGCTGGTGAAGACACCATCCTCGCTCGTGTAGGCGAAGGTATTGTGACGTCCATTGGTTCAGCACAATCGCACAAGGAAGTGCTCGCCAACCCGGACAAGATTTCCAAACTGGTTCTTTCCCGCGGCCTTGATGCCGGAACGGCGTTTGAAATTCTCTCCATCGACATCGCGGATGTGGATGTTGGCGCCAACATTGGTGCTAAACTGCAGACCGATCAGGCAGCTGCAGATCTTAAAGTGGCGGAAGCCCGCGCGGAAGAGCGCCGTGCGATGGCGGTGGCCCTCGAACAAGAGATGATTGCCAAGGCACAGGAAGCCCGCGCCAATGTTATTCAGGCGGAGGCAGAAATTCCCAAAGCCATCGCTTCAGCATTTGTGAGTGGAAACCTTGGTGTCATGGACTACTATAAGATGCAGAATGTGCAGGCTGATACAGAGATGCGCAACTCCATCTCAGGATCCGGAAAATCCGGAGGCGCTTCCGGAACGCCAAACAAATCATAAGGTGAAGGACCCACATGGGTCCTTCTTCATTTTATCTCTATCGTCTCCCACACAGGCCGATGCACGGCGAAGAAGTGACCGGCTTGAGGCAGATAAATCAGCTTTTCATACTGAATCGGAAATACGCTGAGGCCATCATGGGTGAGTAAGCCATAGCGATCATCCTGCCTGACGATGACATAGCCTTTCCCTGCCGGGGCAAGTTCTTCGAATCTCGGTTCAATCAGTATTTTTCCCCGGCTGTCGGCGAGGCCCTTCAGGTTGTTTTTGAATAGAAGATAACTTCCATCCGACATCAGCTTCAGGGAATCATAACGCAGTTCGAGCAACACGTTACCGTTGGCATCAATCAATCCTTCCAAATGGTTCCGTCCCACCTGTGCTACACCGTTTCGGAAGTCGGATGCCGCCTGATAAGACGGCTGCACGACAATCCTGTCGGCCTTGTCAATGAAACCCCACTTGCCGAGCAATTGAAACCTGGCGAGTCCTTCATGAAAGTTGCCGACAGCCTCATAGCGATTGGCAATGCGTAACCTGCCTTTGACATCAACGAATCCATATTTACCGTCCTTGCGGAAAGCAATCAAGCCTTCGTACTCCGCTGGTTTCTCTTCATGCAGAAAAGGTGCAACAGTCGGAACCATTCGCTGGATCACTTGTCCCTGAAAATTGATCTGCTTCACGGTTCCATCCGGAAGTTGTTCTGACAGGTGATCGGCTTTAGTACTCAATGGATGTTCCGTGAAATAGATGGTGCGCCCTGAAAAATCTTTGACGAACTGCATGGCTCCCTGATGTTCAATGTACAGGTCATTATTAACCAGGCGTAGTGGCGAAGAAGTTGGAGGAACGACCCAATGGTCGTCAAGGGTGATGATTCCATATTGTCCCCTGAATTTTACGACAACATGCGTTTCATTGGACTCCACCAGATCGTCGTATACGCAGGCGATGATTTCTCTTCCGGTGACATCAAGAGCGCCGGTATAGCCATGCTGGCCAACCCTCAGGTATTTTCCGTTGTAGGCACTCATGCTTTGATAGGAGTGTGATGTTTTGCGAACGCCTACGGTATCAAAGAGATCCCACATCCTTTGTCCCTGTTTCGTTTGAGCTCCAAGGATGAGGTGGCCCTGCCTGATAAGGGAGTCGAATGACAAGGGAAGGATTTCCGATTGATCGGTTCGAATCAGTCCGTATGCTCCATGTTTGCCAACGATCGCTATTTTGTTCTTCACCATGCTGATGTAGTCGTATGAAACAGGGATGACCGGTTGAAAAAGAGAATCCACAAGGCCAAACTGTTTCCCTAATCGTATCATGTTGAGGTTGTCGCCTGATGCAACGATGTCGTCGGCTTCGATACTGCGCAGCGGCCTCTGATCCATGTCAATGGTCTTCCATGTATCGGGCATTTTTGCGCGGATAAAACCAGGTCCGGAGATCTCGATCTGGCGATAGAGGGCATCAGCCCGAATCACGCCTGTTCGATCAATGATTCCCTGGTGAAGGTTTTTGTGAAAGACGGCCAGGTCATGTTGAAAAACCGAAACACTATCGATGTCGAATCCGGTGGACCAGTCACCATCATCTGAGCACAAAGCGATTTTGTCTTCAAAATTCTGTACAGCAAAGCGAAGGGTCCCCAGCGGAGTGATCCGCTTGTAGGTGACCGGTAGAATGACGTGATGGTTGAAGTCGACGAGGCCATGAAGGTATCTCGTGCCTTCCTTCTTCATCACGATGGCCCTGAGGTTGTCTACCTTGATCTCGTCGTAGATTATAGGAATGACCAGCTTCCCTGTGAGATCCAGACAACCATATTTTGGCGCCGTGTTCTCATGATCGTGTCTAACCAATACCAGTGCGCCGCCGGCATAGGTGAGGCCTTCATAGATCGCCTTCGTGATGAATTCCTT
>JAEUUD010000238.1 GCA_016787625.1 Cyclobacteriaceae bacterium | reverse complement strand
TGGCATTGGGATCGCTTTCATCACAGGCGCAGGTCGATGAAATCAAGGAGTCATCGGAGAAAAATGCACGTGATGGGAGAATGGATAATTCTGACAATTCATCTGGCGGTGGCAGCGTGATATCCGATCTTCTCCTCTTTCTGCCTCACTGGCAGCGATACAAATTGCAGAACGACCGCAACCGGTACCCGTCCATGGTGTCGCTGGATGCGTACCTCACCGCAGGCTACAAGCCGTCTGACACTTACTTGCTGTGGCCACGAATCAGGGCCAACTGGGGGCTATTCTCATCAGACTTCCGGATGAACTATCTCATCGAAAAAGATGACCTCGGTGGATTCAAGCACATCCGTACCAACGACTGGCAAGTGATTCAAATCAACATCATCACCAGCAGATTCATCACCTTCCGTGCCGGTACAGGTGTCATGCAGGAAATGTTTGGTTCTCATCAGCGCTTCAGCGAAACGAGCTTCATGTTCGGCATCCACGCACCGGATCAGTCGGAGATGTTCTTCGTAGAGTACCGGTTCTCCAAAGATTGGGACACGGGTGTCAATCCCCGTAATGAATTCAGCGCCCAGTATCACCACCAGATTTTCCAGACGGGCATCCTCCATGGCTATGTCACCGCCGGCGCTGTGTACCAGAACTATTACGGCACCACTGAATTCTGGGGCGTGCAGGCGGGATTGGTGGTCAGGATATTCTAGGAGTGTTGTGCTGATTTGTTGATGTGCGTTCACAGGGGACTAATCCGTGTGAATCCGTGTAATCCGTGGCAACACAACCCGAGCCGTTGGTCTTGACAGGCCAATTTTCAAATTATCAAATTATCAAATTCCTATCCCTTACCTCCTACTTCTTACTTCTTACCACTCCCATTTCTCATTTCTAACTTCTCATTTTTAACTTTTAGTTCACCATCCGCCCCTCGGCCCCCTGACGCCCTGAAGGGGGAACAGCCAACGCGCTAAAGCGAAGTGTCTGAGTAGAAGTGTTGAAGGGTGTTTAAAAGTATCATTGCCCCCCATTTCTCATTTCTAACTTCTCATTTTTAGTTCTTAGTTCTTAATTCCCATCTCCTCCCTTACTTAAACAAGCTCTTGTCCAGCCCAGGAACTACGTTCAGTGCGTTGCCATAGTAAACTTTCCTCAGCACGGAATCCGGCAAAGCGAGGCCATACATCTTCCAGTGCGCGTGGCGCTTGCGGTAGTAGTCAAAATACTCATCGTCGGTTTCAAGCACGCGGAAGTAGGTATAGTACTCTTCCATCTTGTAGGTATCCTTTCCCATCAGCACGCGGTCCTGGTAGCGGATCATCCAGGCGCGGGCAAAGCGAGGCTGGCGGCCAAGCTCTGCGAGCACAGCACCTAATTCGGTGTACATGTTCGGCATTTCATCCATGAGTTGCCCAAGCCTTTCAAGGTCATTGCCAAACCAGCCGAGGTGCGCATTGATAAATTTTGTTCCGGGATGTTTGCGGAACATTCTGTGCTGTTCGGCCATGATCTCCTCAAAGGTGGGAAACTTATCGGGTGCACGGTACCGACCCGGCTCCTGCTTCAGCTCGAGCCATCGTTCGTTGTACTTGTCTTTGGGATTCCAGAATGAATTCGGCTCACCTGAGTGAATGAGCACAGGTATGCCGAGTTCGCCGCACTTCGCCCAGATCGGATCAAGCCGGGGATCATCGACGGCAATGCGCTTACCACTGTTGTCTTTTTCTGACAAGCCCAGGGTTTTATACACTTTAAGTCCCTTCACGCCTTGCTTCACGGCTTCATCCATCATCGCCAGGGTTTCACCGGGCCATCCTTCGTCGTCGAGTTTTTCGAAGTCGATGTTCAGGAACAGCGCGAAGCGGTTGGGGTAATGCTCCTTGACATTGTCGAGCGACCATTCGAGGAACTTGCCGCGAAAGCCGCTGAGGTTGACCATCACGCCCATGTTGAGGGAGTCCATCTCCTTCACCAGCTTGTCCAGGTCCTGGATAGGCATGGTGAATTGGTGGTTGTGGACGTCGATGAAGGGGAATTTGGAGCGGGTGAGTTTATGCTCCGGTACTTTCAGTGTGGAGACGGGCTCATACGTTTCGACATCCATCACATTGAGCCGGTATTGGATGAGTCCAATAACCCAGTAGACGATGCCGAGAAATATCAGCGCCGCGATGGGCAGCAACACCCACTTCCGCCTGGAAAAAGCCATGAAATATTACTGACGAACGCTGACCGGGACGCGGATCAGGGTTTTGTCCCAGACGAAATCCATGTTCACCCCTACCGAGTCACTGGAGAAGTTGATGACAAAGGTTTCAACCTCTGAGGGTGGCGCCTGTACGGGGATGTCAACAGAGACAACATCAAGCGCGTGATCGGCGTCCATTGCTGCGGTGAAATTCACACCCAGTTCGCTGTTGAGCGTGATCTTGAACGCCTCGGCCCCGGGTACTGCATACATGCGGTAGCTGCCTGCATTGACTGGCTGGCCGGCAAAATTGATGTCCTTGCTAAAGGTAATTTCCGTTGCTGCGTTGGCACCGAGTCTCCAGTACTGGCCGAATGGCTGAAGGGCTCCTGCGGCTTCCTCGCCAAAAATAACCCTGCCTCTCTTGGATGGCTGGCTATAGGATACATTGATGTCCAGCCCGCGGTCGCTGAATGCAGCCGTCGTTGGCGGGCTTTTCTTGGGAGCAAAGAAGGCGCCGTAAACGGCATACGCAACGAATGCGACGAACACAATGCCGACACCTTTAAGGATATTCTTCTTCATAGCGGTTTTGGTTATGACGCAATATACGACATTGACAACTTTAGTCCTTTGCACTTATTTTGCAGCCTTTCGAGAAGATCATGAAACGTATTTTGATTGTATTCACTTCCCTCCTGATGGCCTGCGAGGGGCAGAAACAGGTATCCGGCGATTGGTGTTCTCAGGAACTCCGTTCCGGGCTCAGCGACTATAATGAAGTAAAAACCAGTCAGCCTTGGTTCCGTGTTTTTGCTGTCGGCGAGGGCGTTTATGCCATTGCCGAGCCGTACAACTACCAGGAAGTGATCTCTTACCTGATCGTAGGCAGCAAAGGCGCCGTTTTGTTTGACTCCGGCATGGGCATGGGCCGGATATCCGATGTCGTCAAGGAGCTTACTTCTCTCCCGCTGACGGTCCTTAATTCGCATTCACACTATGACCACATCGGCGGCAACAACGAGTTCAATGTTGTGCTGGCTGTTGACACGCCGTACACCCGTCATTATGCCGTCCATGGC
>JAEUUD010000237.1 GCA_016787625.1 Cyclobacteriaceae bacterium | reverse complement strand
CCTTTTTTTATGGACCAGTTTACTGTCTTACCATATTCAGGCGTGATCCAGATGGTTCCAAAATCGGCTGACTGCGAATTTGGGTCCTTTCCTTGCCAACGAAATCCACCACTGTTCTGCCAGATGCCGGTCAACGGACTGGATGACATGGACATTTCATCAACCCCGCCGCTTTTGTTGAACGCCTCCCTTAACACGTCGTATTTGCCATAGAATTCCGGCGAGCGCATCTGGATCATGATGAGACCTTCCGGTTCGAATCCAACCGGCCTGTTCTTGGTGAATTCAATTTGCTGATAAACCAGAATGGTTCCGATGACGAGCGCAACAGATACAGTGAACTGCAAAACGACAAGGGTTTTTCTGGGGACAGAACTAAGCCTGCCCGCTTTGAAAGTTCCCTTCAATACTTTGACGGGCCTGAAAGAAGAGAGAAACAATGCGGGGTATGATCCGGCGACCAAAGAGGTGATCATCACAAAAGCCAGGCAGGCAGCCCACACCACTGGATTTGACCAGGGTATGGAAATTTGCTTTCCTGCCAACAGGTTGAACCATGGCAAGGAGAGTAATACCAGCAGGATGGAAATCAGAAAAGCGATGGACACCACAAAGAATGATTCGGTAAGAAATTGGTTGATCAACTGGCTTCTGCGTGAACCAATCGACATGCGGATGCCGACTTCCTTGGCGCGCTTTTCCGATCGGGCTGTGCTGAGGTTCATAAAATTGATGCAGGCGAGCAGCAGTACAAAGACACCGATGGTTCCGAACAACCACACCATTTGAATGCTGCCTCCTGTCTTGACGCCATTTTTCCATTCCGATCTCAGGTGCCAGTCGGACATGGGGTGTAGAAAGACTTCGGGCTTGAATCGCTCAGGGCCGGCATTGTCCGCGCGGACCATCTTGATTTTCTCCGAGACCACATCAACGTCGGCACCAGGCGCCAGCAGGGCAAAGAGTTGGAATGAGTTGTTGTCCCATTGGTGTGCTGACCGTTTCAGCCAATCATAGGAAGCGGTGTACACATCCCAGCTTGCCAGGAACGCGGCGTCATGAAAAGAAGAGCTGACCGGCAAGTCTTCATAAACACCCGTCACCTTGAAATCCATGGTGTCATCGATTCGGACTGTCTGGTTGATGGGATCTTTTGCTCCAAACAAAGCGGTAGCCGCTGAAGCGGAAAGTATGATGGCACTGGGATCATGCATGGCATCCTTAGGTCCACTGACCATGCGAAGGGAAATGATCTCCGGAAAGCTCGCTTGAACGAAGGTGCCCAGCTGTGAAATATTTTTTTCTTCCGTGCTCAGTATGTGGCCGCCAACCCATGAGACGAGAGAGATGTGCGTAAAATCATCAGAGAACGTATTGCGTATGGCGGCTTCCAGCGGCATAGGGACGGCAAACTGGCTTGCGACTTTTCCGTCAACAGTCTGGTGCTGCATGACACGCACGATCCTGCTTCGATTTTCATGATAGCTGTCGAACGTAAGCTCATCCCACATCCAAAGCACAATGAGCATGCTGATCGTCATACCGGCGGCAAGTCCCCCGATATTGATGGCCGAGTAACCTTTGTTTCTGAGCAGGTTTCTGCCTGCAATGGTGAAGTAACTTTTAAACATAGCATTGGAATTTGATGGATATGGATCTGAAGGTCTGATAATGCCTGGACGGAAAAGCATGATGACATCAAGAACAAAATAGAGGTCTGCTTTTCTTTTTCCCATCGCGAGTCGTTCATGGTACAACTCCATGAGGTCTCCTTCGATGGAGTTCGCCAATCCCGGATGACAGAACCAGCGGAAGAAAGTTAAGGCCCACGATGGCGGCTTTGGATAGGTCACGACATTAGGAGATGGTGCTTGACTGAAGAACAATTTTCGGGATGGCTTTCCATAACTCATCGCGGGTGGCTTTGGCATGGGCCATGGCTTTCTTCCCGTAAGCAGTGACTTGGAAGTACTTTTTAGGCCTTCCGGCCCGTTCTTGAGTGGCTTCACCCTCGGATGACTTCAGATAGCCCTTTTGTTCGAGGCGTGTGAGCGCTGACTGAAGGGCGCCGACACTTACCGTTCGCTTAAGGCGCGATTCAATCTCTTTTTTGATGGAAATGCCGTAGGCATCCTGATGGAGGATGGCCACGGTAAGGATCACCACTTCCTCAAATTCACCCAGTTGGTACTTCTTCATACAGGAACGAATAATTGATTCCTATATGTAGTATTAATAATGATGCCAAAGGTTACAAACAGCCTGAACAATCTTTTCAGGGGCCTGTCAGCTAGCATCCTTGTGCGCCAGTGAACAGTGTCTTATTCAAAACTGAACACGAAAGGAGGGGCGCGTTGCCTGACACCAACACAGGGTGGTGGGGTTGCCCTCAGTATTTATCCCTTGTCGTATGGTCAAATCCCGGAAATCACGATCTCCTCACCCGGGTAAGGTCTGTCAATGGATTTGTCTTGAGACTACTTGTAAACAACTGATTGACAATAAATTGCTTGTGGTTCATCCTCCAAAAGGAGTAGGTTTTGAGAAGTAGGTATTAGCCATGGAATGAACTTTTCGATACCTGTTTCTTATTGAAATTTGAATCAGGCATTTGCTCCCCTCAAATAATCTGGTTTTCCGTACACCTGCTTTTAGTGTTTTGCGGACAGTGCTGTGCTCTTTGCCGACAGAAATTACAATAAGAATAAGGACAAAAAAATAACTTATGGACACTCGCCAATTTTTCGAGACGCTGTGGTTTTTCATGTATCCACTATTGTTAATCGGCTCTGTCGCGCTTTTTATCCAAGGGTTCTTACGTCGCAGGCTGTCAAAATCGCTGTACCATTTCTCCTGTATTTTTTTGTCAGGTGTCATATTGGGATATGGCTACTACCTGACCGATCATTTTACAAGTTCTTCTGACCCGGATTTCTTTTCAGCGACCCTGAGTTTCTACTCCTGGTTTAGTTTTGTTGCCCTGTGGCTCCTTGTGATCGGAATCCTCCTGACCATTTTGCGCCGGGAGTTCCTCAAATTGCCGATACTTTAAGATCTCTACTCACTGCGTAGTGTAGTCGAAGGATTCACCCTTGCCACCCTGAGGGTTTGCGAACTGATGGCGAGGATGGCTACAGCGAGCACGATCAACGCACCAGTAAATAAATCAAAGAATCCTATCGGAGCCCGGTATGTGATGGAGGCAAAGATCACCTGATCGAAAGCATAGTATGCACCCGGAATGGCGATGGCACAAGCGATGCTCAGCAGAATCATG
>JAEUUD010000236.1 GCA_016787625.1 Cyclobacteriaceae bacterium | reverse complement strand
GAAAACATGGGCGCACAGCTCGTGAAAGAGGTTGCTTCCAAGACCGCCGATGCAGCTGGTGACGGTACAACCACCGCTACCGTGTTGACACAATCCATCTACGGCCACGGCATCAAGAACGTAGCTGCGGGTGCAAATCCGATGGACCTGAAGCGAGGCATCGACAAAGCCGTTGACTTGATTGTGGAGAATCTCCGCAAGCAATCAAAGGACATCAAGGGTTCGAAGGAAATCACCCAGGTTGCAACCATCTCTTCCAACAACGATGTGGAGATTGGCAAGATGATTGCCACCGCCATGGACAAAGTTGGCAAAGACGGTGTGATCACTGTAGAGGAAGCAAAAGGAACTGAAACTGAAGTGAAGACTGTAGAAGGTATGCAGTTCGATCGCGGTTATCTCTCCCCCTACTTCGTGACCAACACGGAGAAGATGGAGGCAGACCTCGACAGTCCTTATATCCTGATTTACGACAAGAAGATCTCCTCCATGAAGGAACTTCTTCCCATCCTGGAAGCTACTGCCCAAACCGGCAAGCCCCTCCTTATCATTGCGGAAGAAGTAGAAGGTGAAGCACTCGCTACCCTCGTTGTGAACAAGATCCGTGGCGCCCTGCGTGTAGCCGCTGTCAAGGCTCCTGGTTTCGGCGACCGCCGCAAGGCCATGCTCGAAGACATCGCCATCCTCACCGGAGGCCGTGTTATCTCAGAAGAGACCGGCATGAAACTCGAGGATGCCAAGCTTGATTCTCTCGGCCGTGCTGAGAAGATCAACATCGACAAGGACAACACAACCATCGTAAACGGTTCTGGCAAGAAGTCAGAAATCACTGGCCGCATCAATCAGATCAAGGCACAGATCGAGACGACAACGTCAGACTACGATCGTGAAAAGCTCCAGGAACGCCTGGCCAAGCTGTCTGGTGGTGTAGCTATTCTCTACATCGGAGCAGCGACAGAAGTAGAAATGAAGGAGAAGAAAGACCGCGTTGACGATGCACTGCATGCAACACGCGCAGCTGTTCAGGAAGGTATTATCCCTGGCGGCGGCGTTGCTTATATCCGTGCCATTGAAGCGCTCAAAGGCAAAACCGGTGATAACGATGATCAAACCACCGGTATCAACATCATCCGGTTGGCGCTTGAGTCTCCGCTCCGCACCATTTCAGAGAACGCCGGACAAGAAGGTTCAGTTGTTGTTAATAAGGTGAAAGACGGCAGCAAGGACTTCGGATACAATGCACGCGACGACAAGTATGAAAACTTCTTCGCAGCAGGTATTATCGATCCTACAAAAGTATCGCGTCTGGCTTTGGAGAACGCAGCATCTATTGCTGGCCTGCTCCTTACCACCGAAGCGGTTGTTTCTGATATCGCTGAAGAGAAAGAAGCTCCTGCCATGCCTCCCGGAGGCGGGATGGGTGGAATGATGTAAATCAATCCAACTTGAGTTAACTTAAGCCCGTTCGACGTGAAAGTTGAACGGGCTTTTTTTGTACAGGAGATATTGGCTATTGGCCATTAGCTTTTACGAGGATTTGCCAAAACCCAAGACCCAATACCCAAGAGCATTAACCTAGATTTGACATCATGACCTCGTTTTCAACCTTTGCTGAACTATCAGCGTTCTTATTGCTCTACGTTGCCAGGGTCGATGGCACCGCGCACTTCCTGGAGGACGACGCGTTGGCAGAGCATATGAAAGATTTTACGAACGACAGCGAAGCCCTGCTGAAGTTCACTGGCAAGGCCTTTCCGAAGATTCAGGACGAGAAACTGGAGGCTGTTCTGGCTGAAAATGAGAAGCTGATCCGATCGACTGCTTCCGAGGAGCGGCATAAACTCATTGCCAGCCTGTTTGCCATTGTCAACTCCGACGGCAAAGTGCAGACGGAGGAGACAGCAGCATTGAGGGTGATAAGACGGACGATGGAGCAACCAGAATAGTCCGAATGACCCAACACCAGGTCGTCTTCTAAAAAACAAGCAGGAAATAGGACAGCTTCGGTTCGTTCAGTAGGATATACTACCATTCCCTGGCGTTGGATTTTTCCTAGCTTGTGGTCTCACACATGCAACAGCTTAGGATCAATTGGAAGAACGTAGCCGGAAACCTTGCGGGCGGGGTGTTTGGCATTCTCGCCGGCATTGCTTTGATCGCAACTTCCTTTCAGGATTACATTCAGATTGTCTCTTTTGGGATGGGCCTTGTCTTTCTATCCGCTGGCTCCTTTCTTGTGTATGGTGTCATGGACTTTCCGGCCTATACCCTTTCGTACAAAGAACTGATTATCCGATCACTCATCAGGAGGGTGAAAATTGATCTAAGTACCATCACAGAAGTTATCTCCGCTGATCCGGATGACAAAACTTCTATGCTGATGATATCAGTGGGTACCAAGACTTACGTTATCGAGTCAGGTGAAACGCCTGACTATGTAAAAATCGTGGATTGTCTTAAGCACCGTATCGTTCAAAGCAAGAAAGTTGAAAAACAATTTGTAAAAATCATATGGGCCATCGTAGCCGTTATTGGTATTCCTATTGTTATTATGCCGTTGGTGTTGTTGTTCTTCGCCAAATCTGCCCCTCAAAAAATAGATGACCTCGCATCGCTGACCATCATTCTCATCGAAGACCCTACCCTCACAGGCAGACGAAGTAAGACCTGGAATTTAACGTCAGTTCATGATCCTGCCTTTACATTTCAAATCCGGAATGATTTGGTTCCATCCACAATCATTCGAGGGCTTCATAAAGCGGATACCCTCACCATCCTGATCGATGCCTATGACCTGAAAACCAAATGGCTAAAAACACACAAGCCCACCTGGGTAGACAAGCACTTGAACTGGTCATCCATCCGCATATACGGGATTACTCAATCAGGAGAACAGCTCCTCGATCCTGAAAAACTGCTGAGCTCCAATTCGTGGACAGACAGGAAGTAGCGTGTTGGATCTCCTACTTCTTCACTGCTGTTCTATACAAAATCGTGCACATAGTAACGAAGAACACAACGCCCAACAGGAAGTACCCTGACTGGCCGAACGATTCAACCATGCCGTGTTCGATGTTGAGGCTGGTCATCAGATTTTCCTGTGTAACGATCAGGATAGCCGCCAGCACACCGGTCAGTGCACCACCGGCAATGAGGCCCGTGGCGAACAGGCTGCCCTTGCCCAATTCATCTTCTTCTTTTGCTTCGTTTCTCTTTTCTGCACGGTGATCAACATAGCCCTTGATGGCCCCGCCGATGAAAATGGGGAGCGTGGTAGCCAGTGGAAGGTAAAGTCCG
>JAEUUD010000235.1 GCA_016787625.1 Cyclobacteriaceae bacterium | reverse complement strand
ATCTACGTAATAGACAATCATCACAGGATGAGCAACGTGTTGGTGCGGTGCTACCGAAATTCTGATGATGTCATCACAGAATGCGTGGTTGAGCAAGGCAAAAGGATCATCTCCCGCATTCGGGTTGCCTGGTGCTGTTGTCGATATGGTGATTGAACTGTCGAGTAACCGTGAGTGAACGGCAGAGAATTTTCCGTTGATGAAAGCGATGATGTTGCTGGTCATCTCCGGAATAGGCTGAAGGACCTTTGCTCCGGATGTGGGTGCCGGTGCGATGACTCCGTTAAAGTTCTTTTCAAGAACACGAACAACCGGGGTATAACGATACTCTTCCGTTTTTGGTCCCGGAAGACCTTTGGCCAAGAGCATATCCATGGCAAGCCGTCGCGCCCTCAGGTCGCCACGGTTACTGGCGGCAAAGAGAAGTTCGAAAGATCGGAGAAGGCTCTTTTTTTCTGTCAGGGAGTCCATACTCAGGCAAGGGCCAGTTCAGCTTTTATCCAGTCGTATCCTTTTTCTTCCAGCTCGAGTGCGAGCTGTTTTGTTCCTGACTTGACGATACGCCCACGATAAAGCACATGAACGAAGTCCGGCACGATGTATTCCAGCAGGCGTTGATAGTGCGTGACCACGATGGTGGCGTTGTCCTTTGATCGGAGGGTGTTGACGCCGTTTGCAACGATGCGAAGGGCATCAATATCAAGGCCGGAATCTGTTTCGTCAAGGATAGCCAGCTTTGGTTCCAGCATGGCCATTTGAAAAATCTCATTGCGTTTCTTCTCACCTCCGGAAAAGCCCTCGTTTAGTGAACGATTGAGCAGTGACTGGTCAATTTCTACCAGTTTCATTTTTTCCTTCATCATTTTCAGGAAGGCAACCGCATCCAAAGCCGGTTCACCGCGGTGTACGCGAATCTGGTTCAGTGCTGTCTTCATAAAATTAACCGTACTCACACCCGGGATTTCTACCGGGTACTGAAAGGCGAGAAACAGTCCTTCCCGTGCACGCTCTTCAGGCGCCATGTCGAGAAGGCTCTTCCCAAGAAATTCCACCGACCCTTCCGTGACAACAAATTCTTCTCGTCCTGAAAGTGCGGCAGCCAGGGTGCTCTTGCCTGATCCATTCGGACCCATGATGGCATGCACTTCACCGGCTTTCACCGTAAGGTTGATCCCGTTCAGAATGGGCTTGTCTTCGATCTTTGTATGGAGGTTCTTAATTGACAGCATATTGGTTCTTATCATTATCCCACGCTTCCTTCCAAAGTCAGCGCCAGGAGTTTTTGTGCTTCGACGGCAAATTCCATCGGAAGCTGGTTGAGTACTTCTTTTGCATATCCATTGACAATCAGCGCAACGGCAGCCTCTTCATCAATGCCGCGCTGTTGACAATAGAAAATCTGGTCTTCACCGATCTTGGAGGTAGTGGCTTCGTGCTCTACACGGGCTGTGTTATTCTCCACATCGATATAGGGAAATGTGTGAGCCCCACAACGGTCGCCCAGGAGGAGCGAATCGCATTGTGAGAAGTTGCGGGCATCGGCTGCACGCTTGTGAATATGCACCTGACCGCGATAGCTGTTCTGAGATTTCCCTGCTGATATCCCTTTGGAGACGATACGTGAGCGTGTGCCCTTACCGATATGTATCATCTTCGAACCTGTGTCAGCCTGCTGAAAGTTGTTGGTGACGGCGACGGAATAGAATTCACCGATGGAATAGTCACCTTTCAGAATGCACGATGGATACTTCCATGTAATCGCAGAACCGGTTTCAACCTGTGTCCAGCTGATTTTTGAGTGATCGCCTGCACAGAGTCCACGCTTTGTTACAAAATTGTAAATACCGCCGACACCTTCCTTGTTTCCAGGATACCAGTTTTGTACGGTCGAGTATTTCACCTCGGCACCCTTCATGGCATAGATTTCCACTACAGCGGCGTGCAACTGATTTTCATCACGCATCGGCGCTGTACAGCCTTCCAGATAGCTAACATAGCTCCCTTCCTCTGCTACGATGAGTGTGCGCTCAAACTGTCCTGTCTTCGCGGCGTTGATGCGGAAGTATGTCGATAGCTCCATCGGGCATCGCACGTTGGCGGGGATGTAGCAGAAAGATCCATCAGAGAATACTGCCGCATTGAGGGCAGCAAAATAGTTGTCAGTGACCGGCACAACGGAGCCGAGATACTTCTTGATTAATTCCGGATGCTCGCGTACAGCCTCGCTGAAGGAACAGAAAATGATGCCCAGCTCTCCAAGCTTTTCTTTAAAAGTGGTTGCCACAGAGACACTGTCCAATACCGCGTCAACGGCTATTCCGCTTAGTCGCTTTTGCTCCGTGAGAGAAATGCCAAGCTTTTCAAAGGTCTTCAGCAATTCAGGGTCGACCTCATCCAGGTTTTTGGGCGTCGACTTTTGTTTCGGCGCGGAATAATAGATGACATCCTGATAGTTGATGGGCGGGTAGGTGACATTGGGCCATGTCGGCTCGGTCATGGTCATCCAATGGCGGTAGGCTTTCAGCCTCCACTCCAGGAGCCAATCCGGCTCGCCTTTACGTTTGGAAATGAACCGGACAATGTCTTCACTAAGGCCCTTTGGAGCAGAATCCGTCTCCATATCCACTGCCCAACCGTGCTCATACTCCCGCGACGTGATTTCCTCTATAAGGTGGTCATCCTTAGCCATCTACTGTATTTAGACTAATTTCAAATAAGCCCTAAAATTAAACAATTATCGCCCTTTAAGGTTCCTGATTTGGCGATTTATTCAGTCAGGCGCAGGTTTCTGTCAAGACTTTCTTCAAGCGAGATCATGGTATCTGTTCTGTCGATGCCCTGGACTTGCTGCATTCGGTCGTGGAGAACTTCCTTGAGGTGCTGAGTGTCTCTGCAGTAGATTTTTAGAAACATGGAGTAGTTACCCGTGGTATAATGAATGTTGGTGATTTCAGGAATCTCCTTGAGTTTTTGCAGCACCTGGTCATACAATGAGCTCTTTTCCAGGTAAATGCCAACAAAAGCCGTGACGCCATAACCCAATTTCGCATGGTTGACCTTTAGCGTCGTCCCTTCTACCACCCCAGCCTCAATCATTTTGTTCATTCTGACGTGAACCGTTCCCTGTGAAACGAATACCTGCCTGGCTACTTCCGTGTAGGGCTTTTTCGCATCCCTGACCAGGCTATCCAGGATCTTCAGATCGGTATTGTCGTATGTATAGTGTTTTGGCTGTTTTGTTGTCATATTTTCAAATATTGGCCTCAATTCTATATGAATTTTAAATAGAATGCAATTATTTTATATGCCTGTTG
>JAEUUD010000234.1 GCA_016787625.1 Cyclobacteriaceae bacterium | reverse complement strand
CGATATTTCTGTTACAATAAATAAGAGACACCACACTTTCAGGCTCCTGGTTCATGGTGCTCTTGATGTGTGACATCATTGGCGTAATGCCGCTGCCACCGGCAAACATGATCAGGTGGCGCTTTTTGTCCTTGCTGTAATCCGTGGTAAAGTGTCCCATCGGCTCCAATACACGAATGCTGTCGCCAATCTTGAGCGTATCGAGCAGGTGATTGGACAACACGCCATCGTCTACCCGCTTGACGAGAACGGCAAGGTCTTCATCCACAAAAGGTGAGGTGCAGAGGGAATAAGACCGACGCACTTCCTTGCCCTGGACGGTGGCAATCAGTGAAAGAAACTGCCCTGACTTGTACTCAATCTTTCGCCCTTCGGGATGGGTGAACACGATCGAGATCGCGTCCTTGGTTTCCCTGACGATGTTCTTGACTTTCAGGTTGACATAGTGCTTGCCATGGTTGTCGTCGCCTGCAGGCTTCGGAGCCGGTTCAGACTTTTTGAAGAAATTAAAAGCCATGGGCAGCGTGGATTTGAGCCGCAAAGCTACACGCCAAGGCGGTCACCTCAAACATCCGGGGCTCAAATATTCAGCCAGTAAGTGAATTTGAAGACGAGAGAATAGTTCTTTCCGGCAAGCGTAGCCGGAAGATAGTTTTCGGTGTATACCAGGAAGAAATCACTGGCCGGTTTATAGCGCCATTGAAGGCGGGCATTGAGATTGATATTGTCCAACAAGGTATTGTACTGAACAAACGTTGTAAGAAAGATCTTGTCAGTAAATGTGAGATCAAACCGGGGGCTTAGCACAAACAGTTGTTCCTTTCCATAGTTATCCGGCAACTTGAGGTCGTTGTAGTCGAAACGCAACGACACACTCCCGTAAGGCTGGTACCGGTAGGTCAGTTCACCATTGACATTGAAATTGGTGCCATTGTAGAACTGTCCTGGCGTTACACCCAGGGTATAGCGGAAGAGTTTGCGTTGATCAGATGTATAGGTCATCGATACATTGCTCCACGTGTAAATTTCTCCCGGCTGAAAGTTGGTGTATTTATCGCTGTTGATCGGATTGAACGTGTTGGTCATTTCCTGATAGACATAGTTGTATCGAACCAGGATCTCGGCAGTGTTGAGCCATGCCAGACGCACGCCTGCCCCTCCAAACTTGTCAGTGATCACACCGCGCGGAATGCTGGAAAGGTTAAAGTCCGCCATAGGAACGATCTTCACCAGTGTCTTGCTCTTCGGGTAAATGGTGTAGGACACCGCAGCCGCTGAATTATTCACTCCGGGATATACTCCCCTGCTGGGTACAAAGCCCGGTTCTGCATTGTAATTCTTCTGCAGCCACGTCTGCATAAGAAAATACTGCCATTTTCTCGTTGTGCGCTGAGCAAACAATCCGCCCGTGTGATTGTCACCAGAAGCGAAGTCATCCAGGGATTTGCTGTAGTAAGCGCTGGCGTACCAACTGTTATCGGCCTTTAACAAATCGAGATCGACGGTGATTGTTCGGTTAAAGTCATTGAGAATCTTGGTTGTTCCCATTGCAGTCTCTTTCTCTTCCCACATCGATGGATGGAAGTATTTCGAAGAGTCTCCAAGGTTGCTGCCCAGAGAATGCTTGTCGATGTACGATATCTGGATGGAAGACTGGCGCCAGAAATTGCGTTGGATGGCTGCTGCTGTAAATGACTGCTCAGGCAATCCAATGGCCAGTGTCTCTTTTGTTTTCATATACAGCATGCTCAACCGCCACTTACTGGAGAGTGAACCACTGAGTCGTGCACCATATTCGATGGGCACTTTGCGTACGGTACCGGCAGCTGAATCGGTGGCAAGACCGACACGGCGTGAAAAGAACGGTCGAGCGGTAGGCCATCCTGCCCGGTCAAACAGATCGCTGTTCTCCAAAAAAAACTGGCGACGCTCAGGAAACTGAAATTCAAATCGTGTCAGGTTGATTACCTGCCGGTCAACTTCCACTTGTGAGAAGTCCGGGTTTACCGTAAGGTCAAGATTGAGTGACGGTGTAACCCCGATTTTTGCGTCACCACCAACCTGGAGCTCGTTGCTCCTGGTCACCGGATCCGTCGTCTTGTCGGCAGCCAGGCCGCCGGCGACGTAGGGTATCAGTGAAACGTTGAGCGACTGATGAGGTGGGGGTTCCTGCCACTTGAGACTTCCGCTGTAAGCAAACGCACTTGGGATGTATTGAATGGGCGTAGCGATCCAGCTCGAGGTCGCATTGCGCTTGACGTCCTTGCGCACAAAGGTCACATTCCATGTATCAAGGCCATTCTTGTAACGGAAGCTCTTGAAGGGAATCATAATCTCGGCTATCCACCGATCTTCATGCCGGGTCACACGTGAGTACCACTTGTTGTCCCAGGTTGAATTGTAGGACCCACTTTCCTGTCCTCCGGCAGCAATGGTTCCTTCCAGCTGCACCCCTTCCGGTGAAATGGAAAAATAGAATCCATTGATACCATCGTTGTATGGACCAAGAGCAAGTGTGACATGGTCGTTGGCATTGTAGTCGAAGTCACGGCGCAACGACTGCACCACATTGGGTGTCTTGTCGTCGTAGCAGACAAAGCCCACATACAGGGCCTGATCGTCAAAGGTCATGCGTGCCTCTGTCTGGAATTGCGCGGGGTCTGTATCCGTGGGGTAGTTGAGAAAGAAATCCTTGGCTACAGCGGCTTGCTGCCATGCATCCTCGTCAAGAACGCCATCAAGCACCAGCGGCACGGTTGCTTTGCGAATGCCAAGTTCATGACCTGGAACATTTTTCTCCTGAGCGATAGAGGCTGTGAAGCACAGGAGCAGTAATAAGGCAAGCAGTGAGGTGTTTCGCATGAAATACAATGGTCCTAAAAACGGCGCCAATGTCCGATCTACCAACGGAAAAACGAATGATTGGTTAAAAAGAATTATTTTAGTGGCTTAATCACGTCTCGTGAACCTCCATCCGCTCACGGCTATCTCCCCCATCGACGGCCGGTATTTCCCAAGCACTGAATCACTTACGCCGTATTTTTCTGAGTATGCACTCATCCGCTACCGGATTAGGGTTGAGATCGAGTACTTCATCGCACTTTGCGAAGCCCCCCTGCCTCAACTCAAGGATTTCCCCAAAGGCAAGGCGGAGACACTCCGTAACCTATATGCTTCCTTTGACCTTGATTCAGCGGAAAAGGTAAAGGCCATCGAGAAGACCACCAACCACGACGTCAAAGCCGTCGAGTACTTTCTGAAGGAAACCTTCGACAAACTGGGGTTGGGTGCCTTCAAAGAGTTCATTCACTTTGGCCTCACCTCCCAGGATATCAATAACACCGCCACGCCGCTGCTCATGCGGGAGTTTCTTGAGAACGAATTTCTTCCTGCCACCAGGAGCATG
>JAEUUD010000233.1 GCA_016787625.1 Cyclobacteriaceae bacterium | reverse complement strand
ATGGAGACAAAGACCTTCTTGTCGCGTTCAAACCACATCCCGGGAGCTGTGCCGATGGGGTTGGTGATTTTGGTACAGCAGGCAGGCAACATGGCTTGTTGACGGTTGATTTCAGTGAGCGCACGTCCTCGGCTCACAAAAAACTCCGTGACTTCTGCCAGCGCTTCGTCATGCAGCTGTAGTTCACAATCAAAATACTTTGCCAGGCAGGGCTTGGTGAGATCATCACTGGTTGGTCCCAGACCTCCTGTAATGAGAATGACATCGGCGCGCCGTTCTGCTTCCGCGAAGGCAGTGAGAATGGTTTGCTCCTCGTCACCGACGGCCGTTTTTCTGATCACCTTGATGCCAATCTGATCAAGGGCCTGACTCATCCATTGTGAATTGGTGTCAACGATATGCCCGTAGAGAATTTCGTCTCCGATGGTGAGAAGCTCTGCAAGAATTGGTCGCATGGAACCGCGTTAGGAATTCAAATATAGTTGACATTGCCCAATGCCAGCGTGATTGGTACTTTTACTTTCACTGCTAAACTTAGTAACATGGAGCAAACAGAATTTTCAGCGGTTGATCATCAAAAAGAAATATACCTGCGTGGTTTTGCTGGCATCATGCCATCGGTTCCTGTCGATTGGCGTCAACTGGAAGCCAGGGCAATGGCAGCTATGAACCATGATGCATGTGCGTACATAGCAGGAGGGGCTGGCCTGGAGAGTACGGTGGCTTCGAACCGCTCGGATTTTGAGAAGCATAAGATCGTGCCCAGGATGTTGCGTGACACCAGTGAGCGCGACACCAGCATCCATTTGTTCGGGCAGCGATTGCCTTCTCCACTGCTGTTGTCACCGGTTGGCGTGTTGGAGATGGTTCATGAAGAGGCCGATGTTGCCGTCGGTAAGGCAGCTTCACAACTTGGTGTGCCCTACATTCTCAGCAACCAGGCGAGTAGGCCGATGGAAGCGGTGGCCGCCGTCATGGGAAACTCACCGCGATGGTTCCAATTGTACTGGAGCAAATCCAATGATCTTGTGGCCAGTTTTGTTCAACGTGCTGAACGATGCGGATGCAGTGCCATCACGGTAACACTTGACACCTCACACCTCGGTTGGAGAACCCGTGATCTTTCAATTGCTTACCTGCCGTTTCTGGAAGGCAAAGGAATAGCACAATACACCAGTGATCCTGTTTTTCAACGGCTGATGGATGAACAACCAGCTCCTCCCGGTCGTCCGCAGGTTACTTTTGAGTTATTGTCGGGTGTCATAAAAATGGTCAATGCTTACCCTGGCGGAAATTTCTTTTCCAAACTGCGATCGGGGAGGCCAATGAAAGCAGTAAGGACGTTCACCTCCATCTACTCCAATCCTTCGCTGACGTGGAAAGATCTTTCGTTTCTGAGGAGTCACACCAAGCTCCCCATCTTGTTGAAAGGCATTCTTCATCCGGACGATGCTGCCATGGCTGTCGACCAGGGCATCAACGGAATTATTGTCTCCAATCACGGAGGCCGCCAGGTTGATGGTTCGATCAGCACAATTGTTGCGCTACCTGCCATCGCCAACCGTGTGAACGGAAAGATTCCCGTCCTGCTCGATGGAGGCATCCGGGGAGGCGCCGATATGTTCAAGGCCATCGCCTTGGGGGCTTCAGCAGTCTGTATTGGCAGACCGTACGTATACGGGCTCACGCTTGCAGGAAGCAAAGGGGCATGTGAAGTAATTCAAAATTTGATGACCGAGTTTTACCTCACGATGGGCCTGGCGGGCATTACGAAAGTGAAGGATATCACCCGCGACACATTAACCTGATCAAAACACTACCTTTGCCCCTCACCATTTGTCGGGACTATGAAAAGGCTGGTTTTTGTTTGCGTTTTTTCGCTGACCGCTGTGTCGGCGATAGCCCAATTTGGCACCAATCGGGCTGCTGCAGCGCTTACATCGACCGACGTCACTAAGGGTCTGAAAGAGGCCTTAACTCAAGGGGTCACAAAAGGCGCCCAGCAAGTTTCTAAGCTCGACGGCTATTTCAAGAATCCTGAGATCAAGATTCCATTCCCCGCTGAAATAAAGCTCGTTGAGACGAAACTCCGCACCATTGGCATGGGAAAGCAGGTGGACGACTTTGTCCTGTCACTCAACCGTGCAGCCGAAGATGCGGCCAAGGAAGCTGCGCCCATCTTCGTCACTGCAGTTAAGGACATGACCATTGATGATGCCTTTGCTATCCTCAAAGGCGAACAGGATGCCGCCACACAATACCTGAAGAAGAAAACCACACCTCAACTCAAAGAGAAATTCAAACCCGTTGTGCAGGCTTCACTGAACAAGGTGAACGCAACGAAGTATTATGGGGACATGATTAATTCATATAACAAGATTCCATTTGTCACGAAGGTCAACCCTGACCTTAACGCCTATGCTACAGACAAAGCCATCGAAGGGTTGTTCACGATGGTTGCCAAAGAAGAGAAGACCATCAGGAAGGACCCGGTGGCGAGGACAACCGATGTATTGAAGAAGGTATTTAAATAACTAACTGTATTTGCACATGACACTTTTTGCCAAGCACCAGGGAACCATTGATCAGGCCGTCAAGGCATTGCACGCCCGTACTTTTTATGCTGCCTTTCCGGAGCATCCTGCACCAGCTGTCTACGGCGAAACAGCCGATGCCGACGGTCAGGCAAAATTCAAGGCAGCCGTTGGAAATAAATTTCAGGAACTGCTCCAATCCGGCGAAGACGGCTGGGAAGGACAGGAAGAATCACCATATCTTCAGGAACCACTGAAAATATCCTATCCGACTTTTTCTGTAACCAAACTTGTGGAAAGATCCGGTAAGGCATTTCATGCATGGAGAAAAGTTCCGATCAATGACCGTGCTGGAATTCTGATGGAATCGCTGGACAGGATGAAGAAACGTTTCTTTGAAATAGCTTACGCCACGATGCATACCACCGGACAGGGATACATGATGGCGTTTCAGGCATCTGGTCCGCATGCCGCTGATCGCGCACTCGAAGCCATTGCCGCCGGTTATGAAGAACTTAACCGCTTTCCCGCGTCGGCGCTGTGGGACAAGCCCATGGGAAAATTTAACCTTCAACTCAAGAAGGAGTGGAGGGCGGTGCCAAAAGGCATTTCTGTTGTCATTGGATGCTCGACATTTCCCACCTGGAATTCAGTCACCGGTGTTTATGGTAGTCTGATGACTGGAAACCCGGTCATTGTTAAGCCTCATCCCGGCGCGATACTTCCCATCGCCATTGTTGTCGCTGAAATCCAAAAGGTCCTGAAGGAAAACAATCTGGATCCAAACATTTGTCAGCTCGCCGTTGACACGTTTGACAAAATGATTACGAAGGAACTAGCGGAGAACCCACAGGTAAAACTTATCGACTACACGGGCA
>JAEUUD010000232.1 GCA_016787625.1 Cyclobacteriaceae bacterium | reverse complement strand
CATTCCGATGTGGTATCAATGCACAAGAACAGTCCGATGATCACAAAAACAATGTGTAGTGTCATCTTGGCCGGCATGGATAACGTTAGTGGCCCCTCAAACTCCCGATCCAGGCCGAACCGTTGGATGAGGTTGCTGGCGTTTTCAAAAAGCCAGTAGGTAAAGACAAGTTGAATGACGGTGAGCATGCTGAAGAATAACCATGCCTTCATGCCTGCATCGCGGAGGGCCGGGAAGCACTGGTAAAACACAGATAGCCAGTTCACCAGGGACGCAAGAGCCATCAAGCGTATGAAAAAGCGGATAACGTTGTGGGGGAGCATTACTCAAGGTACAAACTCCAGGGAGATTGACTGATGAAGTGTCGAGGTGTCTAAGTGTCCGGGTGTCTAAGTGTCGGGGTGTGGGTGTTTCTGAGTCTCGGTGTCTGAGTCCCAAACGCAACAAGTCCGCTTTGACACAGGTTCTGTCCCAAATGTTACAGCCCTTCTACATTTTTCCTGTTTATTTATCGATGTACAAACCTTTCGGGAAACCGTGCGTGAACTCTCCCCAATACAATAAAAACACCCATGAAAAAGATAACCTGGATGGAGATCGCGATCGCAATGCCGATGGTACTCACGTTTGCAAGCTTTGGAGGCACCGCAACCGTTGCCGGAGTCTCGTCCCTTATGATTATTCTCATGGCCCTGCTCAGATGGGGAAGGAAGCCAGAGGCTGCTCCAGTGGTTGTACCGGTTCCGTTAAGGTCGGGGAATCGGTAATCGGTGAGTCGGTAAGCGGTGATCGGTGGGTCGGTGATCGGTGGATCGGTAAGCGGTAGGTCGGTGATCAGTAAGTCGGTAGTCGGTGGGTCCTAAACTGCTGAACGCTCAAAGCTGAAGGCTGAAGGTGAATAGGGAACACGCTACAGCTACATCTACATCTACATCTCCTTCACCTCAACCAACCCATCCCTTCCCTTGTTGCCCACCTTGCCCTGAGGACCAGAGGCGGTTTTAGGAAGGTTGGAACTCCTGTTTTCAAAGCCACCGTTTCCGCCGGAGCCGCCTTTGGTTTTGATATGAACAGCATTCTTTTTTCCGCTATCGAAACGCGGGGTGAAGCCGATGCACTTATAAATGAACCTGACATCGCCGCCGTCACCGCCATTGCCGCCATTTCCTGCAGGCTCCATAGTGTAATATCCACGCTTTGTTGTGGGGCTTTTCCCGTTGGACCCCGCGCCACCACGGGTATCAATGATAAGGCGACCCAGCTCATAAAAAGTCACCTCGACATCCAGATCTGCACCATCATTACCGCGACCACCTCCCTGTTCCCCTTCTGTGCCGGCGCCTTTCCATTTCACATCGCCCCGAACGTACGCGTACTTTATCCGAAGGGCGTGCTCCGGAAACTTGAACAAGAGGGAGCTGTTGTCCTCCATTATTAACGTGTCAATGTCGACAGTCCACTGGGTCACCTCAGCATCAATCCCCTCAGGAACAACGAAACGCGAATAGTACGCCTTCTCCATGGCCAGCTGCGCCAGGGCAGAATTGATGGTCAGCAACGTGATGACAAGGACGAGGAGGCGGAGCATAATGTAAGGTAACAAGAAGCTCATTCATTTGATCGACACCCGGCCCAACACCCAAAACCTAGCACCTAACATCCTCTTCAGCTCATTTTCAAATTTTCAAATCATCAAATTGCCATTTTCCCTAACTTTGTCCTCCCAAGTCCATGCGTCGCTTTCTCTTCATCGCCGTAGTCCTCCTCTCCGCCGGCATCGGTGCCGTGATCGGAGTGGTCTACACACTGCGCTACATGGAGTCCATCCCCGACTACGCCTCCATCGCCGAACGACAGAACGTCCGTACCTCACGAAGCATTCCCGGATCCGTATCACCCATCATCAACTTTGAAACGGCCGCAGCAGCCGTCACACCTGCCGTAGTCAATATCAACACGGTCTTTGGAGCTGGGGAATTCAGCCTCACGCCCATGGACCTCAACTTTGACGCCCTTGCCAGACCGTCAGGTTCCGGCGTCATTATTAGCGACGATGGATACATCGTTACCAACCACCACGTGATAGAAGACGCCACCAGCATTGAGGTGGTACTGAATGACAATCAGCGGTACTTTGCTAAAGTGATCGGCAAGGATCCAAGTACAGACCTTGCGCTTTTGAAAATCAAAGCCAAAAATCTGCCTCATCTCCGCTACGGTGACTCCGACGGCATCGTCCCAGGAGAGTGGGTGCTGGCTGTTGGCAATCCGTTCGACCTCAACTCCACTGTTACTGCCGGCATCGTCAGTGCCAAAGCCCGCAACATTGGCATTCTCCGCGATAAAAATAACCTGCAGGTAGAAAGTTTCATCCAGACCGACGCAGCCGTAAACCCCGGCAACAGCGGAGGCGCGCTTGTCAACCTCAAGGGCGAGCTGATCGGCATCAACTCAGCCATTGCTACCGTCACCGGAAGCTACTCCGGATATTCATTTGCTATCCCGGTCAATCTTGTGAAGAAGATCATGGACGACCTGCTGGAATTTGGCCAGGTGCAGCGTGGCCTTCTTGGCGTAGAAATCCGCGACGTAAGTGCGCGTCTGGCGCAGGACCAAAATCTCGATGTGGTGAAAGGCATATACGTCAACCGCGTCAATGCCGGCAGTGCGGCTGAGGCCTCGGGCATCGAACACGGCGATGTCATTACAGCCATCGACGGACAGGAAGTAGGGAGTGTCTCTGAATTACAGGAACTGGTTGCGCGCCATCGCCCTGGCCACGCCATCCAGGTTACCTATCGCCGTAGCGGCAAGAGCAAAACTGTGAAGACGGTTCTTAAGAATTTTGAAGGAAGAGCTTCCATCACAAGGCCCGAAGTACTTTACAGCATCGAGGGGGCCAAACTGGAAGACATTTCCTACAGCGAACTCTCGCGCAAAAACCTGGAAGGTGGTGTACTGATACGAACCCTCGGCCCCGGAAAATGGAAAGTTGCCGGAATGCGCGAAGGCTTCATCATTACCCACATCGACAAAGTCACCGTCGACAATGTCGAAGACCTCAACCGCATCCTTGAATACAAGTCAGGCGGTATGCTGGTTGAAGGACTATATAATGGAACAAAAACAGTTTACGGGGTGAACTGGTAAGCTTGAAATAGCATTTAGAATTAAGAACTAAGAGTTACTGAACATCTAGCTTCAGAACTTCAACACTTCAGAACTTCAACACTTCAGAACTTCAACACTTCAACACTTCAGAACTTCAACACTTCAACACTTCAGAACTTCAACACTTCAACACTTCAGAACTTCAACACTTCAACACCTCAGAACTTCAACACTTCAACACTTCAGAACTTCAACACTTCAACACTTCAGAACTTCAACACTTCAACACTTCAGAACTTCAACACTTC
>JAEUUD010000231.1 GCA_016787625.1 Cyclobacteriaceae bacterium | reverse complement strand
ATCAGCTCGAGCAGGTTGAGGATTTTGCGCGCGTCGCCTCCCGAAATGTTGAGGCAAGCGGTATGTTCCTTGATGGATATCTTCTTTTTCCTTAGTTCGCTGTCTTTGGTAAGGACATTGTTCATCAGCTGAAGCAGATCTTGTTCAGTGAGGGATTTCAGTACATAGACCTGACAGCGGGAAAGCAAGGCCGAGTTGACTTCAAACGAAGGATTTTCTGTTGTCGCGCCAATCAGGGTAATCGTTCCTTTCTCCACGGCGCCGAGGAGCGCATCCTGCTGCGACTTGTTAAACCGATGAATTTCATCGATGAAGAGTATTGGTCGGTTACTGTGTTTTGCTTTTTCAATCACTTCCCTCACATCCTTGACACCGGCGCTGACGGCGCTGAGTGTGTGGAAGGGCCGTTTTACTTCATTGGCGATAATGTTGGCAATCGTTGTCTTCCCTACACCGGGCGGACCCCATAGGATCATGGAAGGAATGTTTCCAGTACTGATCGCTATGCGGATAATCCCTCCCGGCCCAACCAGGTGCTGCTGACCGATCAGGTCATCCAGCTTCGTCGGGCGCATTCGCTCAGCAAGCGGCGGGGAAGATTGGTTGAGCAGCGACATCAGATGAGCATCACTATGACAAACAGGTTCACGACAAAACCAAGGGCAGAACAGAGCATGAACAAGAAGGAAAATATAAAAAACTTGACGATGGTCCTGCCCCATCCCTGACCATACATGCGCTTCATGGCTATCAGGAGGTAGAAATAGATCGTCCAGCTGATCAGGGTACCGAGCCATTCCATGCCGGGAATGAGTCCCACCAGCATCATGATCGATCCGGCAAAGTAAAAGAAGTTATAGTAGTAGATAGAAAACACCAGGTGCTCGCTGTAAAAGTAGTTCCTGCGGACATACAGCAGTTTCAGCAGCAAGGCAAATACAGGGAGCAACAGGAACAACATCTTTGAAAAATTCTCCTTCGTTCCCTTCCAGAAGTCATTACCAAACGCAGACGGATCATCTCTATACTTGTTGTTAATCTCAATGCTTCGCTGCGTCATCTTTCGCTCGAACCAATTGTCGCGTTCTGCTTCGGGCAGCAATGCCTGCGCCGAATCATAGGATGCGATGCTGTTATAATCGCCCTTGGTTATACCGTAGTTGAACCGGTTTTTCTTTTTTGGCTTTCTCGTGGCTGAATCCAATTTGTTGCCGATAGAATCAAGCCCTGCGGCAGCAAGTTGCTTCCTGGTCTCTTCAACCTTCTCACGCGCCAGTTCCTGGCGGTCTTCGTCCGTCATCTCCACCGTATCCTCCTTTTCTGGAAGGCTGAAAAAAATCAGGAAGAAGATAAAGCTGATGAAGGCGTACATGCGGACCGGGTGGAAGTAGCGCTCCCTGCGCCCGGCATTATAGTCCAGCGCCAGAAATCCTGGTCGGGTGATCAGGTACCTGGCAGTAAGCAGAAACTTTCCTTCATACTCGGAAAACGACGAAACGAAATTGCTGAGCAGTTCACCCAACGTTTGCCGCTGTGCCAAATCCTTTTGACCGCATTGGTGACAGAAACGTCCCTTCAGTTCGGCGCCACAGTTGAGGCAGTTCTTGTGCCTGGCTGCTCTTCCTGACTGTTCAGCGTCGGCGGCGCCTTCTGCCGCCAATAAGGATTCGTTGATGTCGTCCATCTCAGAAACGTAATTTCGAAAGAGCGTCTACGGTTTTGTCCAGCATGGCATCATCAAAGTCCAGGTGCGTGACCATGCGGATCTCCGTGGCGCTGAAGGCCAATGCCTTTACCTGGTGTGCTCCAATGGCTGCAAGGAATTTCTCAGGTGTCACCTGAGACAATTCAAAAATAACAATGTTGGTATCCACCGGCATGACCGATTTGACATATGGCATCCTGCCTGCTGCCTTTCCGATTTCCCTGGCGCGCCGATGATCTTCCTTCAGGCGCTGAACATGATGTTCCAGCGCATAGACACCGGCAGCGGCGAGAAATCCAACCTGCCGCATGCCTCCGCCAAAGGCTTTGCGCATCCTGCGGACTTTCGGTTCAAGTTCTTTTTTACAAACCAGCACCGATCCTACAGGTGCCCCAAGTCCTTTGGACAAACAGATGGAGACTGTGTCAAAATGCTTTCCGATTGTATCCGGTGCATCTCCCGTTTCTGCCAGCGCGTTGAAAAGTCGTGCGCCGTCAAGATGGGTTTTCAGGTTTTTTGATCTGGCAAACGAACAGACCTTTTCGATCTGCTGTAGGGAGTAATAACTACCGGCTTCACGCACCACGGTATTCTCCAGGGCAACGACGGATGTATTCGGATAATGTGAATCCTGCGAGTTGATGTTTGCCGCAACCTCCTCCACGGAGAGCCGGCCTCTGTCGCCCGGCAGGAGTCTCGCGCTGACCAGGCTATTGCCTGCCATGCCACCGCCTTCGTACTTATAAATATGAGCGCCCTTATAGCAGATGACCTCGTCATAGGGCTGGGTAAGCACTTTGATTCCTATCTGGTTGGTCATGGTACCCGACGGACAATACACTGCTGCCTCCATTCCAAGCAGCTTGGCGCATTTTTCTTCCAGCTTCTTTACGGTAGGGTCTTCACCGAACACATCGTCGCCTACTTCGGCCTGCATCATGGCCTGGAGCATCCCAGGTGTTGGTTTTGTTACTGTATCGGAGCGGAGGTCGGCGAGCATCATTGGTAAGAATAATAAGGAGTGAAGATACGGCCCGGTTTGTTATTTGTCCATAACGGGCTACTTTTGTGGTTCAAAACCGCGGGGTGGAGTCCCGAAGCAATTCGGGAGTAGCTCGTTGGAAGGTTTTCTTTCCTCGGAGCGAAAAATTCACCCCCGCGTGGATATCGCGGGGTGGAGCAGTTGGTAGCTCGTTGGGCTCATAACCCAAAGGTCGCAAGTTCGAGTCTTGCCCCCGCTACTAAAAGAACGACAATCATAGCTGGTTGTCGTTTTTCATTTTAAGCCCTTGGACGCAAGTTCGAGCCTGCCCTCGACACCCCTACTCCATCTCCACAATCCATTCCACCCAATCCTGCGCACCTGCTCCCGGAGGACGTGCGCCCTCCGTACTTGTCATGTCGCTCCACTTGAGTCGGCCATGGTTGCTGTAAGGAATCAGCCTCACCCGCCGGCGTGAAGGCTCTACACGAATCTCCATGAAGCTCTGAAAATAGGGTGAAACATTGTAGTCAAACATTGCTGACAGCCATTCTGCAGAAAATGGCCATCCATCAAGTCTTGTTGTCCACCACCATGCCGGGCGTTTGTACCAGGAGGTGTTCTTCTCAATTTTTTTCACCAGCGGCTCCCGTGATGGGTAGAATGCATACTCGCTGGTCGGCATCGTACCTGGCTTCGCCATCGCCGCACCAATACTCAGGTATGCTCCACCTCCACCGTT
>JAEUUD010000230.1 GCA_016787625.1 Cyclobacteriaceae bacterium | reverse complement strand
TCGCTATGTGGTGATGAACCGTCATGAGATCACCTTCCCTTTCAAACGCTATCAGATACAGCCCGTGTGGCGCGCCGACCGTCCTCAGAAAGGGCGCTATCGGGAGTTTTACCAGTGTGACGCGGATGTTGTTGGCACCGATTCGCTCGTATGTGAAGCGGAGATCATCCTTATGATCATGGAGACTTTCAAAGGGCTTGGCATCAATCAATACACCATCAAGATCAATCACCGTGGTGTCCTCTCCGGCCTGGCGCACCTGGCCGGCGCGAGCGACAAGGAAAATGCATTGTTTGTCGCCATCGACAAGCTCGATAAAATTGGAGAAGACAAGGTCAGGGAGGAACTCGTCGCGAAAGGCTTTTCAGAAGAAGGAATAAAATCCCTCTTCCGAATCATCAACGTAAGCGGAACATCGGAAGAAAAACTATCCATTCTGAAAAACAGTTTTGGTTCACATCCACGTGCGACAAAGAGCACCGACGAACTGGCTGAAGTGCTCAACCTGGTCAGGGGGTTTGGCGCCAGAACGGACAACGTCGAAGTTGATATTGCTCTTGCGCGGGGCCTGAGCTATTACACAGGCTGTATTTTTGAAGTCAAGATCCATGACGTTGCGATAGGCAGCGTCAGCGGCGGCGGTCGTTACGACAACCTGACTGCCGTTTTCGATTCCAAGGAAAAGAGCTCCGGTGTTGGTTTCTCTTTTGGCGTCGACAGGCTTTACGATGCCATGGAGGAATTGAAGATATTCCCACCGGAAACCGAATTGAGTTCCCGTGTTCTCGTTTGTCACCTGGATGAAGCATGCATGCGGTACGGACTGCAGGTCGTGCAAGCCTTACGCAACAAAGGCATCGCCTCAGAGATCTATCCTGACCAGGTTAAGCTGAAGAAGCAGCTTGAATACGCCGACAAGAAGAAAATTCCCTACACCATTGTCATTGGCTCCGACGAAATGCAGTCCGGGGTGCTTGCCGTGAAAAGCATGAAGACCGGTGAGCAGCACATGCTTACCCTCCAACAATTCATTTCAAAACTCTGATCGTGGCCCATCATAGTATCTCATCCAAAAAACTGCAACTCGGCGACCTTCAACGGATCCTTGCAGACGACATCACACTCGCGTTAAGCGACGAGGCAAAGGATAAGATTCAAAAATGCCGTGAGTACCTCGACAAGAAGATCACAACAACCTCACAACCCCTTTACGGAATCAACACGGGCTTCGGCTCACTCTATAATAAACACATCTCCACCCAAGACCTTGAGCGACTCCAGGAGAACCTTGTGAAGTCGCATGCCTGCGGCACCGGACCCGCAATACCTGATGAGATGGTGCGGCTCATGCTTTTCCTCAAGGTGCAGTCACTTTCATACGGCAACTCCGGCGTACAGCTTGAAACCGTACAACGCCTGGTCGACATGTTCAACCACCAGGTGTATCCCAAAGTATATGAAATGGGTTCGCTGGGTGCATCGGGTGACCTGGCGCCGTTGGCCCATTTGTCGCTGCCACTCATTGGACTCGGTGAAGTGATGGTGGAGGGAAAAGAACTTGCCTCAAAAAAAGTGCTGGATCGGTTCAAGTGGCAACCGATTCACTTCAAAGCGAAAGAAGGACTTGCTTTGCTGAACGGCACGCAATTCATGGCCGCGTACGGAACCTGGTGCATTGTCCACGCTCATCGTCTGATCAAACTTGCCAACAGGATCGGTGCCCTTTCTCTTGATGTGTTTGATGGCCGGATAGAACCCTTCGATTCTAAAGTTCATGCCATCCGCCCTCAGGCAGGCCAGGGTCAGGTAGCGTTGGAGATCAGAAGCCTGCTAAAAGGAAGTGAGTTGATCACGCAGCCCAAGAAACATGTGCAAGACCCGTACTCGTTCAGATGCATTCCACAGGTTCACGGCGCAAGCCACGATGCCATCGGGTATGTCACGGATGTGATGCTCGCCGAGGTGAATGGCGTAACCGACAACCCAAACATCTTTCCGGAAAGTGATGCCATCATTTCAGCAGGTAACTTTCATGGACAGCCCCTTGCGTTGGCCCTTGATTTCTTATCCATCGCTGTCGCTGAACTGGGCAGCATTTCTGAACGCAGAACGTATCAATTGATCAGCGGATCACGTGATCTGCCTAATTACTTAGTGGCAAATCCTGGTATTAACTCAGGACTGATGATGCCTCAATACACTGCCGCTTCGCTGGTGAGCCAAAACAAACAGCTTTGCACGCCAGCTTCCGTGGATTCCATTGTTTCATCCAATGGACAGGAAGATCACGTGAGCATGGGTGCCAATGCGGCCCTCAAGACGTATCGGGTGGTAAAAAATGCTTACTCCATCCTGGCCATCGAGATGATTACCGCGTCACAGGCCCTTCATTTCCGGAGGCCGATGAAGACCTCCCCCAAACTGGAAGAATTTGTTGATACTTTTCGGGTTTCGGTGCCGTTTATGGAAACAGATCGGCTGTTGCATGACGATCTTGTAAACGCTGAAGAATTCTGCAAAACTGTGCCCATCTGATACTATGAAAAGGGGCTTCACCATCTGCTCTGATTTACCCCTGGCTTCCCGGTGGCTGGTGATTTTCATAACGCTCCTTTCGGCAAGCGCTATGGCCCAACCGTACAACAGCAATAACAGTGTTTTCCAGGTGGATGAGAAGAAAGGCTGCGCCCCACTGACCATTCTCGTTACCGCTCCTGGCTGCACCGCCATCAATCCCTGTACGATCAACTATGGCGACGGTACTCCCGTCGTGCAAAACTCTTTCTTGCATACGTACAACAATCCGGGGGTTTATATTCTGAATCTTCAGCCCACCGGTTCTGCTGCTGACCAGATTACCATTACCGTTGACCAGAATATTCAGCCCAACTTTGAAATATATGCCTGCTCTGCATCGGGTGTCAGGGTGCAGGTCACCGACAATAATTATGACCAGTACAAGATCGATTTCGAAAACGACAACACTCCGGAATTCACCCTTCCGGGTCCCAGTCCGCTGACCCCTTCGCACACCTACACACCGGGCACCTATACGATTGCTGTCCGGGGACAGGATTTGGCGTCTGCACTCAACAACTGTACGCCAAGGACACAATCCTTCACTACCCTGCCTTTCTTACCTGCTCCATCGATCAATACACTGACATCCATTGATGCCGCGAACGTCACCCTTGATTTCACAACCGCCGTGAACATTCAATATAGAATGGAGATCTCTGTAAACGGCGGGCCCTTCCAGGTCTACAAGACCTTGTTCGGGGTGAACACACTCGCCGTTACCGACCTGAAGCTTGACGAAAACCTCTACTGCTTCCGGCTGGGGGCATACAGTCCATGCAACGGAGTTTCCAGTTATTCCACCACGATCTGTACCAACCGGCTGGTGGTGACAGCACAAAGTGATGTAATCACAGTGACCTCCAACGCCGGAAGTGGCATTGTCAATTAT
>JAEUUD010000022.1 GCA_016787625.1 Cyclobacteriaceae bacterium | reverse complement strand
GGATGTGCGGACTGTCGCTGAATTTGAAGATGGCCATATCGATGGAGCCATCAATATTCCAATAGAAACACTACGGGACCATATGCACCAACTAACCAACAAGCAGGCAACCATTATCGCATGCTGCAAGGATGGTTCAAAAAGCTGGTATGCGAAGAACTTGCTGGACGCAAGCGGCTATCGCAACGTTCATGATGCCGGAAGTTGGTCCAAACTCCAGAAGGCTGCACGTGGGTAGGTCGGTTGTATTACCATAGGTTGGGGTACAAACTGTAAAGCCCCCGCACTTCAGCTTAGAATTCCATAAGTCTACTGCGACTGAAATAATTGTCAGGTTTGACCGTTTTTCAAACGGTGCAGGGCTATCCGGTTCGGGTGAATGTTGTAATTTTGGTTTCCTTGCCATTGCAGGAATTATTAATCAACGTGAGAATGCGTTATCTCCATGGAATTCTCCTGGCCTTGTGCCTGATGATTGCTTCGCAGGCAGGAGCAACACACTTGCGGGCTGGCGAAATCACCATCAGGCGGGTCAATTGTACCAGCCTGACCTTTCAGATAACCATAACCGTTTACACCAACACAGGATCTGACATTCAGTTCGGGCAAGGCCTCCTTGACTTTGGAGATGGTACCACACCTCACACAACACCAACCATTCCCAATACCGTCCGGACTGACCTCGGCGCCAACATTGGCACCGTCTCGTATACCACCAATCATACCTATGCAGGCATCGGGCGATTTATCATCAGCTACCTTGAGCCCAATCGCAACGCAGGAATCCAGAACATGTTCAACTCTGTGGAGACCAGGTTTTACATGGAGTCGCAAATTAATATTGATCCATTCCTCGGCTGCGACAACAGCCCTGTCCTGCTTGTTCCTCCCATTGACAAGGCTTGTACCGGCGCAGCATGGTACCATAACCCGGGAGCGTATGACCCCGATGGCGACAGTCTTTCCTATGAACTCACGATTCCCAAAAAGGAAAAGGACCTGGATGTAAATAACTACCGTGATCCCAATGTGAAAGAGTTCTATGATAAGATTGGCCTCGTCTATAGCGAATCCAATGAAGATGGAAATGGACCTCCGACTTTTGAAATCAATCCTGTCACCGGCACCTTGATCTGGGATGCTCCGGGGGCACCAGGAGAGTACAATATTGCATTTGTTGTTCTTTCCTGGAGAAAGATCAGCGGCATTTGGATCAACCAGGGGTTTGTTGTTCGCGACATGCAGATCATTGTTGAGGACTGTGAAAACCAACGACCTGAACTGATCGTCCCTCCGGACATTTGCGTTGTGGCTGGCACGACAATCAACAAAGACATCTTTGGCACCGATCCGGATTTTGATAAAGTGAAGATTGAGGTATTCTCTGAAATATTGAGCATCGGCTTTCAGAACCCGGCAAGCTATAATCCAAATGATGGCAGGTATCAGGTGACGAGTCCGATGGTTCAGGCCAGCGTGAATTTCACCTGGGATACAAAGTGTTTACATGTGAAGGATCAACCTTATCAGGTCGTATTTAAAATTACAGATGACCCTCCGCCCGGCAAGGGAGCAAAGCTCGTGCAGTTCAAGACATGGAATATCACCGTTGTAGGTCCCCCGCCAACCTGGAATACGATTCAGGTTCAACCCGGAAGAAAGGTGAAGTTGGGTTGGAACCCCTACACTTTCCTCGACGAATCAAAGACTCCTGACCTGGTCACGCCTTGTACCATCGCACAAACCATGCAGGTGTGGCGCCGCATTGAAGGTAATCCCTTCACACCACCGGAGTGTGTAACCGGGATGCCGGAGTCGCTGGGGTACACCAAGATCAAGGAAGTACCCATCTCTCAAATTACGTTCACCGATAACAACAACGGTGCAGGATTGGCACCCGGTACCAAGTATTGCTACAGACTCGTTGCCAAATTCCCTTTGCCAGAAGGAGGTGAGAGTTATGTATCTCAGGACATCTGTGAAACCATTCTTGCTGATGCCCCGATGATTACCAACGTCACTGTCGATAAGACCGATGTAACAAATGGGGAGGTGACTGTGAGGTGGCGTCCACCATTTGAAATTGATCAAGGACTGTTTCCTCCACCATACCGCTACAAGGTATCCCGTGCCGAGGGCTTCACAGGTGATTTGAGGATCACCAACCTCTTTACGAATTCAATTCTGGATACCGTGTACACTGACATTGGCGTGAACACAACAGAATTGACCTACAATTACCGCGTTGTTCTCTTCGATGGAAACGGAACTTTGGTTGATACATCAGCATTGGCTTCCTCTGTCAGGCTGGACCCCAAACCCCAGTTCAAGCGCATCGAACTGAACTGGACTGCTGACGTTCCCTGGTCAAATCAAAGTGTCAATTTCCCCCGTCACTTCATTTACCGGGGACCGGAAGGTGCTACGGAGGCAGACATGGTACTTATTGATGATGTGGAGATAACATCCGGACGATTCGTTTACATCGATTCCGGTCAGTTCAATGGAGTACCTCTGAGTGAAGAGATCATTTATTGCTACAGGATAGAAACACGGGGCACCTATGGCAATCCACGGATCATTGAGCCCCTGATCAATTTCTCTCAAATCAACTGCGCTCAGCCAAACGATAGCATCGCGCCATGCAAACCGGCTTTATCCATTACAGCCAAGACGTGTGCCCAGCTCGTTCCATCGCAATCCTGCGAGGTGAACGTATTTAGCAACACCCTTACCTGGCGAAAACCTGAGGATGAAGAATGCCGACAGGATATTCGAGGGTATAATATTTATACTGCCCCTTATGTAGGAGCCGAATTCACCCTCTACGCGGAAAGTGTGCGTGATACCTTTTACATTGATTCCAACCTTCCGTCTTACGCCAAGTGCTATAAAATATCTGCTGTAGACAGGGCAGGAAATGAAAGTGAGCTCAGTGAGCAGTTCTGCTTTGACAATTGCCCGCATTACGAACTTCCTAATGTGTTTACACCCAACGGTGATCATTGCAATGAGCTCTTCAGTGCCTACAGCAGCCGCCAGATCATCGATGAGAATGGGGAGGGCCCATGTGGTCCTGTCGACCTTCAGACACAGCGTCTGAAATGCGCACGGTTTGTAGAGAAAGTAGAATTTGTCGTCACCAATCGCTGGGGCAAGCATGTTTACGACTATGAGTCTGGTGGCGAGCGATCGATTTATATCGACTGGGACGGACGCGACAACAGCGGCAATGAACTGGCTGCGGGAGTCTACTATTATGACGCCAAAGTTACCTTTACGGTCGTTGATCCATCTCAAAGAACCCAGCACGTCCGAGGCTGGGTGCAGATTGTGAGGTAATTCCTGTTCTTGACCGCAGATTCAATAAATTGCGGTCATGAAATCATACATCTTCCCCGGCCAGGGTGCTCAGTTTACAGGAATGGGCAAAGACCTTTACGATGCCAGCGAACAGGCTAAGTCACTTTTCGAACAGGCAAACACCATTCTTGGCTTCCGGATTACTGATACCATGTTTACCGGTTCGGCCGATGAACTGAAACAAACCAGGGTTACACAGCCTGCTGTATTCATTCATTCTGTCATCTCGGCCCTTACCAATGCTTCCTTTGCACCTTCGATGGTTGCTGGTCACTCACTGGGCGAGTTTTCATCCCTCGTGGCAAACAAGACACTGACATACGAAGATGCTCTCCGGCTTGTTTCCAAAAGGGCATCGGCGATGCAGCGTGCCTGCGAGCTCAATCCTTCCACCATGGCCGCTATCCTCGGCCTTGCTGATGAAAAGGTGGAGGAAATATGTGCGTCCATCAAGGATGAAGTCGTTGTCGCCGCCAACTACAATTGCCCGGGCCAGCTTGTCATCTCAGGGTCCATCAAGGGAATTGAGATTGCTTGTGAAAAAATGAAGGCAGCCGGTGCCAAACGCGCTATGCCCCTGCAGGTTGGTGGTGCATTTCATTCTCCCCTGATGGAACCAGCCAGAGAAGAACTCGCCAGAGCTATTGAGACAACAACGTTCAACAAGCCATCATGTCCTGTTTATCAAAATGTTAATGGCGAGCCTTCAACGGATGTAGCCACCATCAAGAAGAATCTCATTGCTCAACTTACTTCACCTGTTCGCTGGACGCAATCGGTACAAAGAATGGTCAAAGACGGCGGCACTCCATTTATTGAGTGTGGCCCTGGAAAGGTGCTGCAGGGCCTGGTGAAAAAAATTGCTCCGGAAGTTGAAGCTGGATCAATCTAGTCCAATCATCTTGGGCGACTACGGTGCGCTAATCAATTTCACTTCAAGCGGATCTGCGCAATCGGCGAGGAGTGCTGCAATGGATTTTTGAAGTACGGGATGCATGAAGTCTGGCAAGATTTCATGCAGGGGAATGAGTACGAACCTTCGATCAGCGATCGCCGGATGTGGTACAACAAGCTTTTCATTCTGAATGACCTGATCACCAAAAAAAAGGACATCGATATCCAGGGTTCGGGGTGCCCATTTCTCATTTCTGGTTCGTCCGAGTGAAGCTTCAATGGCCAGCATCGTTGAAAGAAATAATGCAGGCTCCAGGTTTGTTTCAACAACAAGTACTTGATTAAGGAATGGTGGTTGATCCTTATTGCCCCATGGCGCCGTCTCATAGACAGAGGAAGACTTGATCACGTTTCCTGCAAGCAGGTGAACGCGCAGCTTGGCGTTATCAAGGTAAACGCTCCGCTCACCCATATTGGAACCCAGTTGTATAATTGCCCGTATCATCCGTTCAGATTTGATTATCTGAATCGCAAAAATGGTACTTTTGTCGACGTAATTCACACGTATGAACTTTTTAAAATTGTTTTTGGCATCATGCCTGGGCACATTCATCGCTCTTGTGATGCTTCTTTTCCTCTGTATATCGATGCTCTCCTCTCTATCAACCGATACAGTACAGCCCGTGGCGGAAGGTTCGGTTCTTCACCTCCGGCTGGAGACACCCATCGCTGAACTCGAATTGGAAGACCCTCTGGCGGAGGTGTTCCCTTCAGCCGCTGATCAGACACTTGGTTTGCTCCGCCTCAAGGAAGTGATTGCGTATGCAAAGAATGACCCCAAGATTCAGGGCATCTACCTAAATACAAGCTTCCTGATGACAGGCATGGCATCTCTGCAAGAATTGCGTGATGCCCTGACCGACTTTAAGGAATCAGGAAAGTGGGTGATTTCTTATGCCAATGCGTATTCAGAAGGAGCCTATTATTTGGCTACCGTAGCAGACAAGGTGTACATGTATCCTGAAGGCGAGGTGGAATTTAATGGCCTGGCCACAGAAGTAATGTTCTTCAAGAAAATGTTCGACAAGCTGGATATCAGACCACAGGTTTTCCGTGTTGGGGATTTTAAAAGTGCCGTGGAACCTTTCATTCGTGAATCACTGAGTGAGGAGAACAAAGTTCAGTTGAACTCCCTGTTAAAATCGATCCATGGAGAACTGCTTCAGAACATGGCTGATGCACGTAACATACCGGTTGACCGATTGAAAGAAATATCAAACAAGATGCTGGTGCAGGACTCCCGATCGGCCGTCGAACTTGGTCTTCTTGATTCCTTGCTGTATGACGATCAGGTCAAGGATGAACTGCGAGGACTGCTCAACCTGGGGAGCGAAGCCAATATACCTTTAGTAAAATATAGTCAATACAAAAAGAGTATACCCGGAACGGCGAGCTCCGGCAATGAGATTGCCGTTATTGTCGCCGATGGAGATATCATGCCCGGTAAAGCAGACAATGGTGTTGTAGGATCAGCAACCATCGTTGAGCTTATTCGTCGCGCAAGAACAAACGACCGGGTCAAGGCCATTGTCCTGAGGGTCAATTCACCAGGCGGAGCATTTCAGGCGGCGGATATGATGTGGAGAGAATTGATGTTGGCCGCAGAAACAAAGCCAGTTATCGCATCGATGAGCGACTATGCTGCCTCTGGTGGGTATTATCTTGCCATGGCATGTGATACCATTGTCGCCAGGCCAACCACAATTACTGGTTCGATCGGTGTATTCAGCGTGTTGTTTGATCTAAGCCATTTCCTCGACAGTAAAATTGGTATCACGACCGAAGAGGTAAAGACCGGTGAGGTGGGTGAATTGATTACCGTCACGCGGTCCCTGACAGAAAGTGAAAAGAACATCTGGCAAAAGCAGACGGACAAGGTGTATGAGACATTCACCCGCAAAGCCGCCGACGGCCGCGGTATGTCTCAGGATGATCTGAAGAAAATTGCCTCGGGCCGCGTTTGGTCGGGCCTTCAGGCCAAAGACAATGGATTGGCCGATGTCATCGGGGGATTTGATGACGCCGTAGCCATCGCCGCAGACAAAGCAGGCATCGGAGAGGATTACCGGCTCAGATACTATCCGCAACCCAAGCCACTTCTTGATCGCTTGATGGGTAACGTTGAAGATGAACTGCGAACCACCATGCTGAAACAGGAATTGGGAGAACAATACCCATGGTTTCAGCAATGGGAACGAATCAGGAATTATCAAGGGGTTCAGGCACGCATGCCGCTCGAGTTTAAGGTTCAATAAGTACTTAAGTATGACCACGCGTAAGAACATTTCCTCAGGAGCCAAGTGGGAAGATGTTGTCGGCTACAGCCGAGCAGTACAGTTTGGCAACATCATCGAAGTGTCTGGTACCGTGGCCGTCAATGAAGCAGGTGTTGTGGGTCCCGGTGATTTTTATTTACAGACCAAATTCATCATCCAGAAGATCGAGGGTGTACTGCAACAGGCGGGATTTTCCCTTCAGGATGTTGTGCGTACGCGCACCTTTGTTACCGACATTACGCACTGGGAGGAAGTGGGGAGAGCCCATGGAGAGTTCTTTGCTAAAATTAAACCATCTACTTCCATGATCGAAGTGTCTGGCTTCATTGAACCGGAATATCTGGTTGAAATGGAAGTGACAGCGATGAAGGGTTAAGGCATAAGACCTCAACAGAAAGACGAGCACAACTCCTCCAGTCCGGGTTAATTCAAGGCAAAGTCGGCCAAATTTTTTCCTGATCAATTGCTACTGTCCGAATTTCCTGCCAACTATCATGTGAAATCAAAACCACATGAAAATCTCTAGACTGATTCTGACGACTTGCCTGGTTGTTATGCTGTTCCATGCAGCCGTTTACGCTCAAGCTCCTCAAGGCTGTGCCTGCTGCAACGAAAAAGCAAAACAGTTTCACTTTTGGCTTGGCAATTGGGAGACATTTAATCCTGCCGGTAAACTGGTGGGAACAAATAACATTGTCCTCCAGCAGGGGGGATGTGTGATGCAGGAGAACTGGACATCGACAGGAGGTCCTTATACAGGGACGAGTTATAATTTCTACAATACGGCCACGGGCAAGTGGAATCAGCAATGGATCGACAACATGGGTGGCAGCCTCCAGCTGGAAGGCGAGTTTAATGGTACTCAGATGATCCTTAAGAGCAAAGAGACAAAGAAGCGCAATGGCCAGCTTCAAATTGACAGAATCACCTGGACACCCAATCCGGATGGCACGGTCCGCCAGCTCTGGGAGGCGAGTACAGACCAGGAGAAGACCTGGACCGTTGCCTTTGACGGCCTTTACAAGCGTAAGGGAGGATAGTTTCTAACACGATCTACAGAATAGGAGGATCAATGGTATGGGCCTGGTCCCATTAACCATATTTAACATTGATCCTAATGGCTGGACGATGAACCAAACCCCGGTTTCACCGTAAACCTCCTTTATATCCAACCACCTATGCTTCAAAACTTCTTTAAAACCGCCGCCCGTGTTATTCTCCGCCAAAAAACTTATGCCGTCATCAACTTTGTGGGTCTTACCTGCGGTGTAGCGCTAACCTTGCTCATCGTCGCCTACGTGCGCTCAGAAATCAGCTACGACAAGTTTCATGATAAGAGTGACAGGATCTACAGGATCAAGTATGATACCCCCAATGGCCTTCAGTTGGCCAGTTCACCGCCTCCCATTGCGCCTGTCATGAAGGATTTTTTCCCTGAAGTGGAGAATGCAGGCCGGATGTATGGTCGCAATGTGAGCATCAAGCGTCCGGATCAGGCGGAGGCCTTTGAGGAATCAGGAATTTTCTTCACCGATTCTACGATGCTTGACATCTTCACACTCGAATTTGTAAAAGGCAACCCGAAGCGGGCACTTCATGACAAGTTTACCGTTTTGATCACGGAAGAGATGGCCACCAAGTACTTCGGTCAGGATAATCCTATTGGTGAATCCTTGATGTTTTCAGGAAAGCATGCCTTTAAAGTGATAGGTGTCGTTAAGAATTTCCCCGAAAACTCACACATCCGGTTCCATATGCTGGTGCCGTATGAGAACATGTTCGATATGGAAACGACCCAGGGAGCGGAAATCATGAGAAAGAACCTGGCGATGAATTTTGTTATCAGTCATTCATATACCTACGTCTTGTTGCGGCCGGGTGCTGATTCCAAAAACATAGACAAGAACATGAATGCTTTTCTGGAAAAGTATGCACTGCCACAGGTGAGGGTAGGACAGGTGTTTACCCTGATGAAGCTGACAGATATCCATCTTACTTCGACGGTCATGGCGGAGCCGTCCTCAACGACATCCGTGTCAAACCTCTTGATCTTTATAGGCGTTGGCATCATTACCCTTCTCATTGCCTGTGTTAACTACATTAATCTCAGTACGGCGCAATCGTTCACCCGAATCAAAGAGATTGGTGTCCGTGTGATCATGGGATCAGGCAAGGGTCATATCGTCCTCCAGTTTCTGGCGGAGAGCTTCCTTTTTTGCTTTGTTTCGTTGGTGCTGTCGTTTGGGGTTCTATACGCGGCGCTTCCGTATCTCAACGAGCTGACATCGAAGAACCTTCAGTTCGTCGATGTGGTTGATGGTCCGCTCATACTGCTGTCCATTGGACTGTTATTCATCATTACTTTTCTCGCTGGAGGTTACCCTTCTTATTTTGTCTCGCGCTTTAATTCCGTCAGCTCCCTCAAGGGTGCAGTTGCTGGCAGCGGCACGCAATGGCTTCGCCGATCCCTCGTGGTATTCCAGATGGTGGTAGCAAGCCTTCTGCTTGTTGGTTCATTTGCCATCATCGAACAGCTGCGTTTTATGCAGGAGCGTCCGCTGGGATTTCAAAAGGAGCACATCATCACGGTGCCGCTCTTTAGCCAGAATCTCAACGGCATTTTCAATCAACGGGACTCCATGTATCGGTCAAGGCTGCAAAGCTTCCGCGATGAGATTGAAAAGCAATCTGGTGTGAGGAAGACCACATTGTCAAGCAATGCTCCAGGGCTCGGTGCGATCTACCGGGGTACCATTCCTGAAGGATTCTCAAAGGAAGACAACATGTTCACAGCCAATTTTTCAGTGGACTATGATTTCAATGACACGTATGAGATGGCCCTGATGGCAGGAAGATGGTTCAGCCGTGAGTATGGCACTGACCCTGCCGAAGGTTTTATAGTTAATGAAACAGCTGTTCGAGAATTCAAGTGGGAAACTCCGGACAAGGCATTGGGTAAAACCATCAACAGGGAGGGAAAAATCGGCAAAGTAATCGGCGTGCTGAAAGACTTCAATTTTACTTCACTAGCGACACCGGTATCACCTGTGATCATTGAACTCAGTCCTAACGCTTTCAGCGCACTGTCCATCCGTTTTGAAAACGACCAGGTAGAGCGGACCATCGCAACCATTGAAACCCAGTGGAATAGCCTCTTCCCTGAAAAGGCTTTTGAATTTTCATTTCTCGATGAGCAGTTAAACAGTCAGTACGCTTCGTATTCGAGTTTTGGAGCTATTATTCGCACGTTTACAGCAGTAGCCATACTCATCTCATGTCTCGGTGTATATGGACTTGTACTTTTCGTCGTACAGCGAAAAGTGAAAGAGATTGGCGTGAGAAAAGTACTCGGTGCTACGATGCCACATATCCTTCAATTGATCTATAAGGAGTTTGTTGTCCTTGTCATCGTTGGCTTCCTGTTGGCAATACCTTTGTCGTATTACCTGATGAACCAATGGCTGGATAACTTTACGTATCGAATCGCGCTGGGAGCGATCACTTACACGGTTACACTTGGGATACTGCTGGTGATCACTTTTCTTACCATCAGCCACCAGGCGATCCGCGCATCACTCGTCAATCCCGTGAAATCCCTGAGGAGTGAGTGACGGCTTTTTTGCCCTACTGGGCAAAATTGGCGACGACGGTGAGGAGCTCAAGGCAAATGATGATCATATCACGTTTGCGTGGAAAACTCTTCCTTGATTTGTTCTTGGTGCGTTTCATTGCCTTGTTGTTTGAGGCTTGCTATCGTTTTTTGACCCCGCCATCAATCTCCATGTTGAGGCGCTCGTTGAGGGTAGTCAATACTTGTACAGGACGTTCGGGCTTGTAGCCGAAGTCGCGTTCAAAGAGGTTGATCAGCTTGGCCAATGAAATGATTTGATCCTGGATAGCCTGACGACGAAACAGGTGCGTCCTTGTCAATCCACTGATGAACAGTTCGTTTCGAAGCGAGCAAGGCATCTCCTTGCGATCCGAAATGACACATTTGATAAACCGGGATAAAAAATTGTTGCTTAATGCTTTCATGACTTTTTGGTTTTTTGTTTTTCGATGGACCAAAAGTCATGTGTTTGCCCACGGCGTCCGTCAGGGTCATCCTGAACTTGAAAAATTCAGTTAATGCTTCGATTCTTTGACGGAAACAATGTTTTTTCGACGGGAAGCCGCAACTGGCGTATTCCTTGAGTGGTGAGATGCCCTGATGTAATCATTAGGGATTTTCATCGTATCTCAGGGTTTACCCTGAGAAGAAGGTGCATGAACTGAGATGATGTTGTTTTGGATAGCGTACTTCACCAACTCAGCCGTATTGCGAAGGCCCAGCTTTTCGAGAATATGCCCTTTATGGGTTTCTACTGTTTTGATACTGATGAACAGGCTTTCGGCGATCTCCCTATTGGTCTTTCCCGAGGCCACCAAGGCAAGGATCTCATATTCCCGTTTGGTCAGCTCATGGGGCAATCGGCGTGCTGTGGTCTTCAGTTTTTCAGTGGTATAGAAGTTCTCAAATACCAGCTTGACGATGGCCTCATTGAAGTACCGTTCGCCTTTATGGACGGTGCGAATGGCTGTGAGGAGGGTATCCGCATCAGCATCTTTGGCAACATAGCCATCAATTCCGGCTTTGATGCCTGCAGAAACATAGTCCTTGCTGATTTCCATGGAGACAATGAGCACCTTGATCGTTGGATCAATGTCCTTGATCCAGCGGGATGCCTCAATGCCTGTCATCCCCCGCATCAGTATGTCCATCAGGACAACATCGGGCCTTGTTTCCCGCACTTCATTGATACAATCCTCTGCTGAGGCCACTGATCCGACCACTTCCATGTCCTGTGTCCTGGTCAGCATTGAATTAAAACCATCCCGTACCAGCTGATGGTCGTCGGTGATCAATACTTTGATTTTTTCTGCTTTCATATGATTGACATTTATGTCAAGGGTATACGTACGACAAATTCTGATCCTTCGCCCGGAACACTGTTGACCACAATGCTTCCACCGAGTACTTCAACCGTCTTTTTCACAATCGAAAGTCCGAGGCCTGTCCCGGCTATGGCTGCACTGTTGGTGCCCCTGGTAAAGGGCTCAAAAATCCTTTCCTGATCTTCCGGGGGAATCCCTAACCCCTTGTCGCGTACGGTAAGGGTGAGTCGACCATTGGCAGCAACAGCATCCAGAAAGACTGTCTCCTGGTTAGGAGAGAATTTCATGGCATTGATCAATAAATTAGTGACGACACCGCGCATCATTTTAGCATCGGTGGTGATGGTAGGAGGCAGGTTGTTAAGATGCTGAACCACACGATGTGTACCGCCAACACTTTCAGTCACTTCAGCAGAAACTTCCTTGAAAAATTCAACGGGATCAAGAGAGGTTGTCATCAACCTGATCTTTGGCTGGTCTGCCTTGCCGTAGGTGAGTACATCGTCGAGCAGCACCTTCATGTGGTTCACCTGACGTTCGATAGCGTCAAGTTTTTGAAGCAATGCGGTGCGCGTGATCCGCTTACCTTCCTTCAGGAGCCTGCTTGCATGGAGAATAGAGGAAAGCGGTGTGCGGAATTCGTGAGAGGCGATCGATACAAAGCGTGATTTTACCTCAACGGCTTCCTGTTCCTGTGTCAGAGCCCTCTGCAATTCCCTCGTCCGGTCCTCGACCATTGCTTCCAAGGAGGTTCGGTACTCGATCAGTTCGGTAATATCCTGACCAACAAATGTTACACCGACAGGTACGCCGGAAGTTGACAACTGTGGAGCGCCGCTGAGGAAAAGAACAATGCGTTTACCCTCGCGGGAAAGCAAGGGAAGTTCAAGGTGAGGCAACTGCTCCAGTTGAATGGAGCTGGCGATGAACCCGTTAAAAATTTCCTTAGCATGTTGATCCTCCAGAAGATCGGATGCTTTACGGGCATACACATCGTTTCTTTCATATCCAGTTACCCGAATGGCATGCTGATTCCAGTCGGTGACATATCCCCGGGTGTCCACACTGAAGATAACGGCATTGGCCTTTTGAATCAGATCAGCGATGAATGCCGATTGACTGACAAGTTTGTTCTCGAATACCCTCTGTTCTGTGAGGTCGCTGATGAGCAGGAGTACGTACGTAACGCCTCTCCTGATGGCAACAGGTGCAAAGGCCGTGTGAAGATAGATTGTTGTTCCCTGCTGATTGCGTACCAGGCAGTACGCTTTTCTGTTCTGCTTCTGACTCTCTACGAAGGTAATTCCCTCCCGGATTGAATTCTTACCATCGCAGCTCCTGAATTCAGCGATAAGGCCTCCCTTCCTGATGGGATGCTCCATCAGGTCCAGGCTGAGCTCAGATGCCATCCGGTTGTGAAAGACAACGGTTCCCGTAGCATCCGTAACAATGACGGCCTGTTCTAGATTATTGAGAAGGTTTCGTAGCAGGTAGTTCTGGGTTTTTCATATTGGGGTGTTTATGTGGAATCAAAATCGAAACGGAAGTGCCTTCGTATTGCACGGAAGACAATGACAACCTGCCCCCCATCTTCTCAACCACCTCACGGGCAATGTAAAGGCCGAGGCCGGCACCCTGGCTTTCCTCGTTGGCGCGATAGAACATATCAAAAACGCGGGGCAGGAGGGAGTTGGCAATTCCCAAGCCATTATCACGGATAATGATCAGAATCTCTTCCGGAGTAACCTTGGCAACAATATGAAGATGCTGCTCCTGTTTGGTTTTATCCTGGTAGTTAAGTGCATTGGATATAATATTGGAAAGAGCGACACCCAGACGGTAACTGTCAGCGTAGACGACCGGTTCCCCCAGCACCTCGACTTCCTTCCTGACCCGGTCAAAAATCTCCAGGTAATGAAAATGATTGATGCATCGCCAGATAAGTTCCGAGAGTGACACCACATCAATCTGAAGCTCATGACGGGCATTGCGTGAATAGTCGAGAATCTCGTGAATGGTGTCATCCAGACGCAGCACACTTTTCTCAATGAGCTGGAGGTAGAAGTTCGTGTTTTCTGACGACCGCTCCTTATCCAGTTTGGTGACATTGATCACACCAAGAATGGAGGTAAGAGGTGCACGAAGGTTATGTGAAATGTTATATACAAAGGTGTCGAGCTCGCCGTTAATCTTGATCAGCTCTTTGTTCTTGCGCTGCAGCTTTAACTGCTGTCTCCGTTTGTCACGTTCCAGAACCTTTTGCTTAAGGGCGTGCCGAATGGCTAAGGGGAGCCGGGACAAATTGGATTTGAGTACGTAATCGTCGGCACCTCGTTTGAGACAGTTCACAGCAAACTCTTCAGATACAGCACCTGTTACCAGGATGAAAGGCAGACTGGAACGGTGTTCCCTGCATATCTCAAGAGCCTCAATGGAGTTGAACTGAGGGAGGGAATGATCAGAGAGCACGACATCTGGCCGGAACTCCGTTAAGGCTGCGACAAATTCATCTCGGGTGTCCACCCTGACCCGCTCATACACAAATTGTTCTTTTTTAAGCACACGGTCGATCAGACCTGCATCTTCTTCCAGATCCTCCAGCATCACTATGCGCAAGGGCTTATCGGTGTTAAACAACTGTTTCACGGCGCCTGATTCAATACCATCCAGAATAATCCTGTCTCTGCAACAGCTTTGGCAAACTGCTCGAAGTCTACGGGTTTTACCACATAAGCATTGACACCCAGTTGATAGGCCTCAATGATGTCGCTCTCTTCTTTCGACGAAGTCATGACGACCACAGGAATTGTACGTTTCCGCTGGTCAGCCTTCAATCGGCGCAATACCTCGATCCCGTCAACGCGAGGCATCTTGATATCAAGCAGGATGAGCCTAGGATTACCGTTTCCCTCATTAAAGAGAAAGTCAAGTGCCTCCTGCCCATCTTCAAGATGAATCAGGTTGTTGGCAAGGTTATTCTTCTTTAGAGACCGAATGGTAAGTTCGGCATCATCGGGATTGTCTTCAACAAGTAGAATCTCAACGGCTTTCTTTTCCATGTGTTCAATTTTGTGGTAGCGTGAAATAAAACCTGGCCCCTTGTCCAACGGCAGCATCAGCCCAGATTTTGCCTCCATGGCGGTCAATAATTCGCTTGACGAGGGCCAGCCCGACGCCAGTTCCTTCAAAGTCGGTCATCTTGTGAAGACGTTGGAAGACGCCAAACAGCTTTTGTGAATGCTTCATATCAAAGCCCACGCCGTTGTCCTCGACACAAAAGCCCGCACGATCGGTCTCCTGAATGGCGTGCACCCGAATGGAAGGCCGACTGGTCTTGGATGAATACTTAATCGCATTGGACAAAAGGTTGACCCAGACCTGGCGTAGAAGACTCAGGTCCCCACGGCACTCAGGTAAATCGTCCACTGCCACTTCATAGACATGTCCGTTGGTCTGCTGACGAAGATCGTGGATAACAGAGGCAACGAGGTCGTTGGTATTTACCGTTACTTTTTGCATGTCCTTTCTTCCCACTCGTGAGAACTCAAGAAGATCGTCGATGAGCTGTGCCATTCTGCGGGCGCCATTGCTTACCGTAGTGACAAGCCTCATTTGTTCGGCATCAATCTTTTCTTTGTAATCTTCGAGGATCATTTGTGAATACCCGGTGATCGTACGGAGTGGAGCGCGGAGGTCATGAGATACGGAATAGGTAAAGGCCTCCAGTTCACTGTTCAATTGGATGATCTTTTCAATGGCTCGTTTCTGTTCTGTGTAGTCTGCGACACTCGAACGACTCTTGATGAATTTACCATCCTCGTCAAGCACAGCAACAGAACTCACCATGACGGGAATGGACCCGCCATCCTTTTTTCGGTATTCAAACTCCAGGTCACTGACGGACCCGTTTCGCTCGTATGCTTCAAAGTCTTTTTCGAAGGACGCCAGAAAGGTTTTCTTACTTTCTTCAGTAAGCAAGTCTTCATACCTGAACTTGCCTACAACTTCCTCACGCTGGTATCCAAGCCACTTCAGCAGGGTCTGATTGATGTTGGTAATAACAAGCGATGCATTTACCGAGAAATAGCCTGATGGAGCATTGTCATACAGATCACTGATCTCCAGCGAAGCTTGACGAAGAGCGAGCGAAGCACGGCGCCGGGCAGAAAGTGTTATCAGCACGGTCGTCATGAGGGCAATCACAAGGAAGAGGAGGAGCGCCTGCGTCACCGTGAAAAGCTGGCTGAATGCAGCGACCTGTGCAGCACTGGCACTTGAACGCTTTCGCAGTAATCCATTTTCAGCTTCCTGAATTCCGTGGATAGCCATTCTTATGCTATCCATGAGTTTTTTTCCGTATTGACTGCTGATCAGCCATCTCGCTACGCTTGCGTCAGAAGTTCTTACCTGAACGACGCTGTCTGACCAGGCCATTTTCCGCTCAATCAGTGAACGGAGTTGCTGGAAAACGACCCGGTATTCCTGGTTGTCTGATGTGAGTGATTCGAGATTGGAAAGTTCACCCCGTACGACCATATGTGCACGCTGTAGGGGATCGAGATAGGTATCGTTTCCTGTGATGACAAATCCCCTGTTTGCAGTTTCGGCATCAACTATGGTCGTCAGTAGCTTCTGGGAAGAATAAAGCACCCGATGGGTGTGCGTGACCCACCTGTTGGTCTCCATTTGCCCTTCATTGTATCGATACGTTTGCCATGTCAGCAGAAGCAGCAATACAATAATCACGACCCCTGAAACAAACAGAAAGGCCCGAAACCTCCTGTTGGCGGCCTTTTCTCGTTTCTCATTTATTTCAATACTCAATGGCATGAAATGTTGATTCTGACGATCCACCTGAAGCACTCAGCCTTGCAGGACTAAATCATTCCATGTTAACTCATTCTAATTAGAATCTTCTTTTTTGGTAGTAGTAACTACCACTAAACCACCACCATGGGGTACCCCACAAGAAGGCATTAAGGAGAGAAGTTTCTTGTATGCCTGCGGCTTAAAGTCTCACCCGGCTGATCCAGAGAGCCGAGATTGTCAGGGTAAACCCTGACGACGGTATCAGGTTGTTGCTGATGTGACCACCTGATGATAGCGATTAGAAGTTTCTAATGGACTGGGATTGATGCGATTTTGACGATGCGGTGAGTGTTAATGGCTGATTCTTGTCGAATCCGGTATGCCCTGATGTTTGCGGTCGTGAGTCAGCGGACCTTTGACTCATCAAACAACAAAAAAAATTCACTTAACCGTAAACAACAAATCGTATGAAAATCAAGTCCAGAACAATCGAAAGAGTACACAATGCTGCAATGATCAGCATCTTGTACGTCGCTACAGGTCTTTATTCCTGTATCGCCAATGCCCAGTCGTTAACCGCCGCCATGACTTCTGATGTAATGCATCCGGTGAGCTTCGCGGCCAATGCGAACAAGAAGATCAATCACCACGTTCGTGCCAACAAGGATGCAAAAGCCACACCCCTTCACACCAGCATCAATGGACCGTATGCTGAACTGAAGCCAGCTGTCGCTCCTGGTGGCAACCGTATCTACTTCAGTCGCGCAGATCATCCGGACAACTCTTTTGGCACAATTGACTTTGAAGACATCTGGTATGCTGACCATGACACTGCAACAGGTACCTGGCTGGACCCTGTGCGAATGAGCGGACACCTCAACAACGCTGGCCCTAACTTTATCCATAGCGTAAGCCAGACAGGCGACACCATTATCCTCGGCAACGAATATCTCAAGAATGGTAAGATGCGCGACGGTCTTTCTTACAGCGTGAACGTGAATGGACAGTGGTCACTTCCCAAGACGATCAAAGTACAGAACCACTACAACATGGATGATCAAGCCAATGCATATGTTTCTCTGAAGAATGGTATCATCATCATGGCGATCTCAAGGGTTGAGTCTGTAGGTGACCGCGATCTCTATGTGAGCTTCTGGGATGGTGAAAAAGCCACAGAACCAATCAACATGGGTACTACCGTTAACACAGAAATGGAAGAGTCTTCACCTTACCTGGCTGCTGACAATAAAACCCTGTACTTTGCTTCTAAGGGTCACAACGGATTTGGGGGATTGGACATCTTTGTAACCCGCAGGTTGGATGATACCTGGACGAACTGGAGTGAACCAGAGAACCTTGGCCCTGCTGTGAATGGCGCGATGGATGAAGAGTTCTTCAACATCACCCACTGTGGAAAGCGTGCTGTGTTCTCACGCCAGGTGACGGTCCACAACTTTGACCTCTTCACCATTCACATGGAAGATTTGTTTGGATCATCAGAACCTTCTCAAACCAAATCCAGCGATACTGCTGTAGCCATGTTCCGTTGATCAGACCAACTTCCCGACAACGAAAATAGCCTTGCCAAAAGCAGGGCTATTTCGATTATTACCTATTGGTTTTAGCCCTTGTAAGCAGCTTCAAGCGTAGCAACATCGATCTTTCTCATCTTCAGCATGGCCTGCATGACGCGCTGAGCCTTCGCCTGATCCTTGTCCGTCATCAACTCTATGAGGCGCTTGGGAATAATCTGCCAGGAGAGACCGTACTTGTCTTTCAGCCACCCACACATGGACTCTGAGCCGCCATCGGCCGTAAGCTTGCTCCACAGCTCATCCACTTCACGCTGATCTTCACAATCCACGTAAAGGGAAATGGCCTCCGTGAATTTGAACTTCGGGCCGCCATTCATCGCAGTAAATTTTTGTCCAGCCAGTTCAAAGCTGACGATCATCGGATTGGCACTCAATACGGTTGATCCTGTGAAAAGGCTGCAATAGAATTTTGCCGCTTCCAGGGCCTGATTGTCGTACCAGAGAAAGGTTGTGATTTTTTGTTTGATCGTTGCCATGTCGGTGTTGGTTCAAAGGTCAAGGGTCAAGGTTCAAGGGTCAAGGTTCAAGGTTCAAGGTTTAGAGTTTAGCCTGGCTGGCTGCTGGCCCTCTTGCCACCCAACCATGTTACGGGAAATGCAGTTACGGCAAGGGCAATCGGGTACCAGTGCTGTGAGAGATCCCAGGCAACAAAAATGCCTACGACACAGAGGACGGTGCCGATGGTTCCAAGAATAGTAACATGTTTCATGGGGTTAGCTGGTGCGAGCCTGGCCGTCACATATCCGCCGAGATAGGTGTAGACGAGCCGGTATGCGAGTGCAAGGCAGATCATCCAGGTGGTGAAAAAGCCTTCCGATGGCGGTGTAAAGATTCCGGTTTTCTCAAGTACCGTGTCGGTAATGAGAGACAGAACGACATTGACCAGAATTCCTGCCAATACGGACCAGATGCTCTTTCCTGTGTTCATGGTATGATGTGTTTCACTTCTTTGCCTTTTTCCGCTCCATTCTTCTTAATTCTTTCAATTCATTTTCCTTCATTCTCGCCAGCACAATCTTTTTGACGATGGCAGTGGGTATCTGCTTGTCGGGTGTAAAATGAATACCCGATGGCGTACCCTCAAAGCCCTTGAGTTCAGCGGCCATTTTCCCAACCAAAGAACCGTTGCCGGCGAAGAAGGTGCAATGATTTTTGAAGTTGGCAAAGTAAACAAGGGGTCCCTTGAACTTGTAAGCTGGCATGTTATAGCTGATGCCTTCCTCCGCTTTTGGGCATGTCTTGAGGATGGTTTCCCTGAGCTTCTGCAAACCAGGCCTCACAGCCGCAGGGACTGTTTTTAAATAAGCGTCAACATTCTTGAATGTATTTTCAGGAGTCATTTTTTTCATAGGTACTTCAACTGGTTATCTCCATGACCTCGTCAGCTGGTTCTTCAGGAAGGGTTTCAGCCTCGAAGCCCATTCCATGGAGCAGCATGACAATATCCGAAGGACTCACTGAAAACGGGCTTTCCATTCGAAGAATTTTATCACAATCATCAAGGTCAAAATTGACCCGCGAGCCGTGAAATGTCCCCTGGAGAATATCAATCAACAGGCCTGCGTCCTTTGTCAGTGTAACATTGGTTCTAAAGACTTCAACCATGGTGATAAGCTGCGGTTTGATTCAGGACCGAACGGATGTCGCCAGTTTATCGAATGATTCATTCCAGCCCGAGGAGGTCATTTCTTTCATTTGGCCTTCGGGCAGACCTTCATGCACGAGCATGAATTTTGTCTTTCCTCCCAGGTCTTCAAAGGTGATGGTGACGACCATTTCATCCGGGAGACCGGCCATGCCATAGACAGAGGCTGGGACGACATTTCCTTTCTCATCAGCAAAACAGTCTGTCCATACAATCTTTTTCAAAGGCACGATCTCCCGGTAAACGCCTGTCGTCCAAAAATCCTGACCTTCGGGTGAGCGCATACAGAAATGATACTTGCCTCCAATTCTGAAATCCATTCGGCACGCTGGACTGCTAAAGTTCTTTGGCCCCCACCATTCCATGAAATGCTTGGGCTCTGTCCATGCCTTCCAGACGAGGTCGATGGGCGCATCAAAAATGCGGGTGATCAATAAGCTGTCAACGGCGAGAACTTTTCCTTTTTCCATGTTTTTTCTGTTTTGGTTTAGCTTGTAGTTGATGCAGATAGCCTTCCAGGGCATCCAGTTTATCACTCCAGAATTTCCGGTATCGCTCGACCCAGTCGGAAACCTCACTGAGCTTTTCGAGTCTTGCTTCGCAAAGCCGCTCACGGCCCTGCGGGTGAATGGTGATCAATCCGCACTCGGTAAGAAGCTTGATGTGTTTGGAGATCGCCGGACGACTCATCTCGAACTGGCCTGCGACGGCATTGAGATTCAGTGATTTGTGAGCCAACATGTTAAGGATTTCCCTCCGCGTTGGGTCAGCAATGGCTTGAAATACGTCTCTTCGCATGGTGTTTTTGTGTAACCGATCGGTTACAAACATAATGAAACCTTTTGGTTACGCAATAGGCGCCGAAAAAAAGTTTGGATTTTGACCAATGACCAGCTTCAGACTGGTTTTAGCAAGCGCTTAGGATGGATTTCAGACTAGGAAAGGAATTCCTTCACATCGGTGTAAGGGAGGTTGAAAGCCTCGCCAACGGCTTTGTACACCACTTTGCCCTGGATAACATTGAGGCCTTTGCGAAGTTCCATGCTGTCCTGGCAAGCTTTCTTCCAGCCATTTCCGGCAAGTTTGATGGCATAAGGAAGTGTTGCATTGGTGAGTGCAAGGGTAGATGTATATGGAACAGCACCTGGCATATTGGCAACACAATAGTGAACCACATCATCAATAATGTATGTGGGATTCTCGTGGGTTGTCGGCTTGCAAGTTTCAATACAGCCACCCTGATCAACGGCAACGTCGACGAGCACCGTACCTGGCCGCATCGACTTGAGCATGTCTTTGGTGATTAGCTTAGGTGCCTTCGCCCCAGGAATCAAAACAGCGCCAACGATCAGGTCGTGTGTTTTCACGAGATCACGAAGTACGTAATCATTGGAAACCATGGTATGAACATTCTTCGGCATGACATCATCCAGGTAACGGAGGCGGTTGAGGTTCACATCGGTGATGATCACGTCAGCTCCCATACCTGCTGCAATCTTGGCAGCGTTTGTCCCAACTACACCGCCACCAAGGATGAGCACTTTTGCCGGCATTACTCCTGGAACTCCTCCCAGGAGTATTCCGCGACCTTTCAATGGCTTTTCAAGGTATTTGGCACCTTCCTGAATGGCCATTCTTCCGGCAACTTCACTCATGGGTACCAGCAACGGGAGACTTCCATCAACCCGCTCTACGGTTTCATAGGCCAAACACACCGCGCCAGTTTTGATCATGGCGTGTGTGAGCGGTTCGTATGACGCAAAATGGAAATAGGTGAACACCAGCTGGTCCTTCCTGATGAGGCTGTACTCTTGCTCAATAGGCTCTTTCACCTTCATGATCATCTCAGCGGTACTGAATATCTGCTCGGCGGTGGGGAGCATTTTACCGCCGGCGCGAACGTATTCCTCGTCAGAAAAACCGCTGCCGTCGCCGGCTGTTGTTTGAATATACACCGTATGTCCTCGACGTGTCAGTTCCTGTGTTCCTGCAGGGGTTAAGGCAACACGGTTCTCGTTATTCTTGATTTCTTTGGGTACTCCGACGATCATAGTTTTCTTGTTGAAGATTTTGGACAACAACTGGTGGCCAATGGCCATTTCAGGCGGGCAAAGTTAGAATAAATCGCACTAGTTTTATCCCTTGGAATCTAAATTTGCGACACGGTGAACCCTAATGGATTGTACGCTTTCTATGGCTCCTTGCGGAAAGGGATGAGTAACCACCGCCGCTTCGCCAAGGACCTCATTTATCAGCATACAGAAACCATTGAAGGATATCGCCTTCACGCGATGCGGTATTACCCATATGCTGTAAGGACAGGGAATCCTGCCAACAAAACAGTTGTTGAGGTATTTCAGATTGTCAATCCCGTCACCGCTAAAGCCATTCATGATTTGGAGCTCAGCGTAGGATATCACTACGCAGAAGTACTGATCCGACGAGCTCAGACAGGCATTTACCTATTTAAAAATTCAGGGCCCGAACCTTTGGTTGAAAGCGGTGATTGGGTAGAATTCTTCGGCCCCTGATAAGTGAATCCCTATTTTATTTGGCTTCTGCACCGGGGTTTGAAGGCTCTCCTGAATTTCCCTAATTTTGATTTCGTCCTGCGTCGTATTTTTTTCACCAAACCCGGAGCGCTGTTGCCATCATGAGCCAGACTAAAACCATGAAGCCGGCATTTTCTGAAAAGAAGGTCGCTTCCATCCTTGCCGACTATAAGTTGGCATGCGCCAGCCGTGAAGCCAGTCTTATCGGTCGCAAGGAAGTGTTCATGGGTAAAGCCAAGTTTGGAATTTTCGGTGATGGCAAAGAGGTTGCCCAGCTGGCTATGGCCAGGGTATTCAAGCCAGGTGATTTTCGATCGGGGTACTACCGTGACCAGACCTTCATGTTTGCCATCGGCGAACTTACGCTACAACAATACTTCGCCCAGCTTTATGCGCACCCTGATGTGACTGCAGATCCTGCTACTGCGGGAAGGTTGATGAACGGCCACTATGCCACAAGGATGCTTGATGATCAGGGCAACCTGAAGGACCTGACTAAACTCAAAAACAGCAGCGCTGATATTTCTCCAACAGCATCACAGATGCCAAGGCTGGTGGGCCTGGCCTATGCGTCGAAACTTTTTCGAAACAACCCAGGCCTTGCATCCCTGACGAATCTCTCCACCAAAGGAAACGAGATTGCTTTTGGAACCATCGGCAACGCATCCACATCAGAAGGGATGTTCTTTGAAGCCATCAACGCGGCCGGCGTGCTTCAGATTCCGATGCTGACTGCCGTCTGGGATGATGGTTATGGCATCTCTGTCCCTGCAGAATACCAGACGACAAAGGGGAGCATCTCAAAAATACTGGCAGGCTTTCAGCGGCAGGAAGGCGAAAGGGGATTTGAGATTTTCACGGTGGCCGGTTGGGACTATGAAGCACTCTGCAAGACCTTCGAGAAGGCAGAACGCGTTTGCCGTGAAGAGCATGTGCCTGTGATTGTCCATGTAACGGAGATGACCCAACCACAGGGCCACTCAACATCGGGATCGCATGAGCGATACAAGAGCAAGGAGCGGTTGGCATGGGAGGGTTCATTTGATTGTATCCGCAGAATGAGGGAGTGGATCCTGGTGAACGAACTGAGTACGCCAGCCGAACTGGACGAGATGGAGAAGGAAGCGAAGGCCCTGGCAAAGTCCGAAAGAGAGGCAGCCTGGAAGGCTTTCAATCTTGATATTCAAAAGGAACAGCGCGAGCTGGAAGGACACCTTGATCAGGTGCTATCTGAAGCCGATGGAATCGAAGCGATAAGGAATACCCTTACATCGACTGTTAATCCGCTGAGGATGGATGCGATGAAGGCTGCCAAGAAGGCGTTGAGATTGCTCCGTCAAAATGATTCCGAAGGAAAAAGAAACCTGATGGCCTGGATAGAACGCATGATGCGGGAGAATACGGACAGGTTCAGTTCTCATCTTTTCAGTGAGTCAGGTGCCTCAGCCGTTCAGGTTCCAGAGGTCAAACCAATTTTTGCTGACGATGCACCGCAGATTGACGGGAGGGAAGTGTTGCAGCGATGCTTCAGGGCGGCCTTCGATCGGGACCCACGCGTCCTCGCTTTTGGTGAAGACGTAGGTAAGATAGGAGATGTGAACCAGGGTCTGGCTGGCATGCAGGAAAAGTATGGTGAGTGGAGAGTTACAGACACGGGAATTCGCGAATGCACCATTCTTGGCCAAGGCATAGGCCTAGCATTGCGCGGTTTGCGTCCTATTGCAGAAATCCAATACCTGGACTATCTGCTTTATGCAGTTCAAATCATGTCGGATGACCTGGCGTGCCTGCAGTATCGAACAAGAGGAGGTCAGAAAGCACCCCTGATCATTCGGACGAGGGGACACCGACTTGAAGGTGTATGGCATGCAGGATCACCTATGGGTATGATCCTTGGAAGCCTGCGGGGCATTCATGTTCTTGTTCCCCGTGACATGACTCAGGCAGCTGGATTTTATAATACAATGTTGCAATCAGATGATCCAGCGTTGATTGTTGAATGCCTCAACGGATACCGGCTCAAGGAAACCCTGCCTCAGAATATTGGTGATTTCACCGTACCGCTTGGAACTCCTGAAATCCTCCGCGAAGGAAATGATGTAACTGTGGTGACGTATGGCTCCATGTGCAGGATTGCCGTGGAAGCTGCGGAGGAATTGGACAAGCTGGGCGTTTCTGTTGAAGTGGTCGATGTTCAAACCCTCTTGCCCTTTGACCTGAAGGGAACCATCACGGAGTCGATCAGGAAGACGAGCCGGGTTGTTTTTGCTGATGAAGACGTTCCTGGTGGAGCAACCGCATTTATGATGCAACAGGTACTTGAACGTCAGAGGGGATTTCGTTTTCTGGATGCTCAACCCATCACCATTACGGCCAAGGAACACCGACCAGCCTATGGCAGCGACGGCGACTACTTTTCAAAACCCAACGTTGAGGAAATGGTGGACCGGATTTATGCGTTAATGCGTGAGACAGATCCTTCACGCTTCCCAGCTATCTACAGTTAGCCGGTCTTCTTGATTTGCTGCAGCGTAAACTCCTGACTTTCGACGACATTGCTTTTGTTAAGCAGACGGTCCTGAATGGTGACCCTGAGCTTGAGGGTTTTAATGCTGAACAATATCAGGAAACCGGTAGACGTCATGCTGTACCTGATCCTGCCATCGAGGGCTGCACTTTTTGAAAGATCTTTTGAAAGAATAGGGAACCTTCCGTCGAAGGTGATGCCACACTGAGGATAAGCAAATTCCTTTGTCCAGTCGAACTCCGAAAATGTACCATCATTGTTTTTGACGAGGTAGTCAACAAAGATGTTGTAGTGGTTCGCGTTGCGCTGAAAGTAAAAAGTATCCACCTCCGTTTCGCTAAACCGCACGATCTCCCAATTCACACAATTGAAAGGGTCTTCAAAACCGGGAAGGGTGTCATATGCCGGGTTGGTTCTCTTGGTCTTGTAGGTGATGAATGGCCCGTTTTTGAACGGGTAGTAATACCCAACATTGGAGTTAACCGTGTCGAAGAATGTACGGCTTTGGTACGGATACAGTGTATCCAGAGGATCTTTTCCATCCAATCCCATATTTCCATCCCCATCTTTAAATCTCACCACAAGGATCAGTGAGTCAGCGTCCGATGTTTTAGCGACATCGATGAAGGTTACGCTTTCAAATTCGATGGCTGGAATGTTGGAGTATTCCGGCGGATCAAAGCAGGAAGCAAGGAATATCGCTGCCATCCCTCCAAAAACCACCCAATTTCCCAGCGATTTCATTTAATTATACATTTACAACCCCGTAAAATTCGATACGCTTGCAGACTTTTGAAAGCATTATTCCGGATTTATATCCCCTTAACGATCACGCATTCAATGAAATTGCTTTGCGTTTGTTCAGGTTTCAGGCCACCAACAATCAGGTTTACAGTAAGTACCTCACTTATATCGGGGTAGCATCGGATCAGGTAACAGCCGTTGGACAAATCCCTTTTCTTCCAATCACACTATTTAAGTCGCACCAGGTGATGACGGGTGAATGGAATCCCGAAGTGACATTCATCAGTTCAGGAACAGGAGGACAATCGGTAAGCAGACATCATGTCAAATCAAAAGAATTCTATCTCTCGCATGCGCAACAGATTTTTGAGGATACCTATGGCCCTTTGACACAATTTCATGTGCTATGCTTACTGCCATCATACCTTGAGCGTACAGGTTCTTCCCTGGTGGCAATGGCTAATCATTTTATTGCCGAAAGCCAGTCCATGAAGTCAGGATTTTTCCTCAATGACCTTGATCGCCTTGCCGGTGTTTTGGAAGGTCCTGCTGATGACCGGCAGGTATTGCTACTTGGCGTCACCTTTGCCTTGCTCGACCTCGCTGAACAATACGAGCTGGACCTCAGCCGTTGTGTTGTTATGGAAACAGGAGGGATGAAAGGGCGGAGGCCGGAAGTCACAAGGCAGGAATTGCATGAAATACTTGGGAAAAACCTGAATGCGGGTCAGATCCATTCCGAATACGGAATGACGGAATTGCTCTCGCAGGCCTATTCCACCGGGGGTGGCCTTTTCCGGTGCCCCTCATCCATGCGTGTCATTCTGAAAGAGGTAAATGACCCATTTTCACCTGAAATCCGGACATCCGGTATAATAAACATCGTTGATCTGGCCAATATCCATTCATGTGCTTTCATTGAAACCCAGGATTTAGGAAGGATTGACCATCGGGGTCACTTTGAGGTACTTGGCCGTATGGATGCCAGTGATGCGCGGGGGTGCAACCTCCTCGTGGAATGACCGTTTTTACCGTTAAATCGACAAAAACGTACGTCGAGTTTGGTTAGAAGGTCAGGTTTCCTATTTTTGTTGGAAGTAAACCCACTACTATGAAGAAAGTACTCGCTTTCATTGCCCTGGTTGTTTTGCTTGCATCATGCAGCCAATACACTTGCCCTACCTACAGCAAGGTAGAAGTGAAGAAGCCTGCATCGCAGCGCATCTAAGCCTCAGAGGTACTTTTTAACGTCTTCGGCTTTGATGGTGTCGCCGGCCATGATCACCAACCGCTCAATTACGTTACGTAACTCACGGATGTTCCCTGTCCAGGGATAACTTTCCAGCATTTTTTCAGCTTTTGGATCAAGGGTTTTCTTCTTGGATCCGTATTCTTCCGACAAGTCTTTCAGAAACTTTTCCGCCAGTACGGCAATATCCTCTTTGCGCTCCGCCAGAGCCGGAACGGCAATCAGTATGACCCCCAGCCGATGGTACAAGTCTTCCCTAAATCTGTTCTCAGTAATTTCTTTTCTCAGATCCTTGTTGGTGGCCGCTAAAACCCGAACGTTAACATGGATATCGCGCTCGCCTCCGACGCGTGTGATTTTGTTTTCCTGAAGAGCACGCAATACTTTGGCCTGGGCGGCAAGGCTCATGTCTCCGATTTCGTCGAGGAACAAGGTGCCTCCTTCGGCTTGCTCAAACTTCCCGATGCGTTGCTTGATAGCTGAAGTAAATGAACCTTTTTCGTGACCGAATAGCTCACTCTCGATGAGTTCACTTGGTATTGATGCGCAGTTTACTTCGACGAAAGCACCTTCACTGCGATTGCTTTTTTCGTGGATCGAACGGGCTACAAGTTCCTTTCCGCTTCCGTTGGGTCCGGTAATCAGCACACGGGCTTCCGTTTGTGCAACTTTGTCAACCATTTCCCGCACCCGATCCAAGGCAGGTGATGCGCCGATCATTTCATACTTTCTGGAAACCTTCTTCCGAAGTGATTTGGTCTCCTGAAGCAGGTTTTGCTTATCGAGGGCATTGCGAACGGTGATGAGCAGGCGGTTAAGGTCGGGTGGTTTTTGCAGAAAATCGTAAGCACCCATGCGTATGGCATCTACAGCCATCTCTGTGGTACCATGGGCCGAGATCATGACGAACGGACAAGTAACGCCGCGCTGCTTGGCTTTCTCCAGTACCTCCATGCCATCCATCTTCGGCATCTTGATATCGCAGAATGTCAAGTCGTATGATCCCTGCTCCAGCATCCTTAGACCTTCCACGCCGTCCCTGGCTTCCTCCACTTCAAGTTTTAGTTCCTTCTGATCAAGCAGAATATCCTTGAGTACAGCGCGAATGCTGGCTTCATCTTCGATGAGGAGTATCTTGGGCATGGGCAAAAATAGCGAAACCTGCTGCGCTTTCACGCAACAGGTTTCATGTTAAAAAAAGGCAAGCCTGTAAGCCGGGTTCTGTCGCCCCGACAAGTCGGGGTTCCTATCATTTATCTGGCTTCGTCATTGCTGACGGGCTCAAGCAGCCTACCCACCCCGAAATGATCGATCAAACGACCATAAGAACGAGCCGTTCCAATCGGAGCTGTTCGGCCTTTCAACGCGTAAGGTTT
>JAEUUD010000229.1 GCA_016787625.1 Cyclobacteriaceae bacterium | reverse complement strand
GCTTCATCGCCTCAAATACCTCCGGGTCTAGCGGAGTGGTGGCTGCATTGTCAAGGTAAACACGCATGGAGAAGCAAATTTACAAATTAGGCGCTAACCGGCCAGCTCGGAGATATCGCGCATGACCCTGGCAGCCAGGGCGCTTGCTTTGGCCTCGTCCTTTGCCTCCGCATATATTCTGATGATGGGCTCTGTATTCGATTTGCGAAGGTGAATCCACTCCTTTTCGCGCTCGAAGTCAATCTTCACACCATCGCTGGTGTTCACTTTTTCATGCTGATACTTCTTCCTGACCCCCTCAAGGATGTTGTCGACGTTGATCCCTGCGGCAAGGTCAATCTTATTCTTGGAAATGAAATACGACGGGTACGATGACCTCAATGCAGAGGCCTTTTTCTTGCTTCTGGCAAGGTGAGTGAGAAACAACGCTATACCAATGAGCGCATCCCTTCCATAGTGAAGGTCAGGAACAATAATGCCTCCGTTTCCCTCTCCTCCGATCACTGCTTTGGTATCTTTCATGGCCGTCACAACATTCACTTCGCCAACAGCTGCTGCCCGGTAGGAGCCCCCTGCCTTTTCTGTTACATCGCGCAGGGCTCTGGTGGAAGAAAGGTTGGATACCGTATTGCCTTTTCTCCGACTCAGGACGTAATCTGCAATGGCAACCAAAGTATATTCTTCGCCGAAAGGTCTTCCATCCTCTTGTACGAGGGCCAGTCTGTCAACATCCGGATCAACAACAATACCCAGGTCATGCTTGCCACGCTTTACTTCCTTGCAGATGGCCGTAATGTTCTCCGGAAGTGGTTCGGGGTTATGAGGGAATTTTCCCGTTGGGTCGCAGAACATCTTTTTGACCTTACGTACACCGAGTGCTTTAAGCAGTTCCGGCACGGCAAATCCACCGGTTGAATTGACGGCGTCGACTACGATGCTGAAGCCAGCTTTACGAATCGCCTTAACATCAACCAGTTTATGACGAAGAATGAGTTTGATGTGTTTGCTGATGTAATCAGTCCGCTGCGTATACTTTCCAAGTTTGGTGACTTCAGCAAAATTGAATTGCTCTGAAGCAGCAAGAGACAATACTGTGGCGCCGTCGGCTGCTGAAATAAATTCACCACGATCATTCAGCAGTTTAAGGGCATTCCATTGGATGGGATTGTGACTGGCCGTGAGAATAATCCCTCCGTGCGCTTTTTCCATGACCACAGCGATCTCGACCGTTGGCGTTGTTGACAACCCGAGGTCAATCACATCAAGACCGAGGCCCTGTAGTGTTGAGCACACGAGTGAACTGACCATCTCTCCGGAAATTCTTGCATCCCTGCCGATAACTACCTTTTTACCCTTTCGGAAAAGTATCAAGGTGCCAAATGCTGCGGCGTACCTGACAACGTCGATGGGTGTGAGAGCGTCTCCGGGTTTTCCACCGATCGTGCCGCGGATACCGGATATGGATTTGATGAGGGTCAAGTGAATGAGTCAAATGGGTCTATTGCCAAACAGCAAAAGATCTTGATTTTTTATCGAAGGAAAGGAGATTTTTATTTCCCTCAGTAGCAAATTGAAGCTTCTCATTGTTTGCTTTAATGATTACCTGCTTCTTTAGTTCCTCCATCCTGACTTGAAAGTTCTGTTTGTTCGATGCTTCGAATGTAGTCCAGTCATAATTCTCCAGATCAAGGGATTTCATCGTGTAGTGATACTCCATACGGGATCCATACTGAGTCGCAAAACTAGCGGAGGACCCGTATGTGATGATGGCCTTACCCGGAATACTTGCTGCCACGGCTACCCATGGAAAGTGAGCGTTCAGGAATTTCAACTTCTTTTCTTTTGTTTCGACTTTTGACGGACCCACTTCTTCAGGTACAAGCCCCTTGTAGAATTTTCCATCCAGGATTCCGCTCTTGTCATCATCGCTTGAAAAGGATTTTACTGTTTCAAAATTCTCTAACTTGAGAATATCCAGCTCGGCTGTCTTATCGGTACCCAGATAATAGAAAAGTCGATTACCAAAAACGTAAAAATCCATTCCTCCTTGGGGGACATTTGGTATTTCACGGCTTCTTAGCTGAGGCACTTCTTCCCACTCTACTTCATATAAAATGAGCTTGTTGGTCACTTGTCCCAATGATTCTTTATAGTACCTCCTTAAAAGCGCCAGATTTTTTCCCTGAAAAAATACAGCTCCAGAATATTTTAGTGGCGCGGAGCTCTTGCCCCAAGCTGCCAATGGGGACAAATCGATGGATAAGTCGACTGTCTTCGTGCTAAAATCAGCCAAATCCCTGATTCGAATCACTTCGCCTTTACCAAGCTCGGTCATCATGTAACAGTTCGGACCTTTGCTTATCGAGACTTGTCCGAACTCCTTTCCAAGTTCAATTTGTGAAGTCCCCTCGAGCTTGTCCCCTGCCTTATTGATTTTGACCACCATCAGCTTCGACAAAAGGTTACGGCTCTTATAAGGGCGAACTAAGAAAATGAAGTGATTGTCAGTGATAAGAAACCTCTCTATGTCAACATCTAACGGCACTGTAACTTTATTTGTACCCTCCTTAGAATGAACAATAAAATTTGACTTTAAACTGCGAGGGGAAGTGGAAATCACTTGTGTGTAGTGAATAATCCAGGTCCCATTATTGTCCGACATGAGTTCAAAGTCCACTGGAGCAAGTTCTGCCTCTGAGTACTCAAAGATTTTTTCCTGTGAATTGGCCGCACTGAAGGAGATGCAAGCGATGAAAAATAACCCAAATCTGATCACCATATCAGACGGGTTTGTGGTTAATGGTGGGAAAAGGTGCAATGGACTCATCCTCCTTGTCCACATTGGGGCACGCTTCGCCTTCACCAACCACCTTCCCGCAATAGCCGCAAACAATACCCTCCTTTGCTAAAAATGGGCTTTGCGTGGCGCAAGTGCCCCTGAACTCACCATTCTTAACCAGAAACAGCCGCACCGACATCAGGGCGAAGAAGAGTCCGAAAATAATCAGTGTGAAAACGAGAATAGCCATGTCGTTCAGTTCATTTGGAATGACGATAATGGAAACAGAACTTGCTTCAAAGTTACTGGAAAAACAGACACCTGTTGAAATAAGTTTCTTGCCATGAAAAAACCACCCGTTGCCCCGGACCCTAACCGCCAGGCAAAACTGCAGGCCTTTGACCGGCTGCTCACCGTGATGGATGAGCTGCGCGAAAATTGTCCCTGGGATAAGAAACAAACCTGGGAGACACTTCGTCACCTGACGATTGAAGAAACGTATGAACTATCAGACGCCATCCTGGAGGGGAATACTGCGGAGGTAAAGAAAGAGCTCGGTGACCTCATGCTTCACAATGTCTTTTACGCACGCATTGCGCAGGAGAAAAAAGAATTTGACATCGCCGATGTCCTCCATGCCATTTGCGACAAGCTCATCGAACGCCACCCGCATGTCTACGGCGATGTGATTGCCCCTG
>JAEUUD010000228.1 GCA_016787625.1 Cyclobacteriaceae bacterium | reverse complement strand
GGAATGGAGTCAAGGCTTGAAGAGAAATACTTCAAGCCGGGAACCAGAGGACTCCGTGATTTCAAACAGATGAAAATAAAAAGTGCCGCAACGCTCACACGGGTTATCAAAAGACGCCCGCATTATTTTGCTGCACTCAAACATCAAACGGACATCATGGAAAACTCAAAGCCTGCCATAGAAAAGGCTTTCAGCCAAATGATCTCCCTGTATCCGAAGGCAGAAATACCGCCAGTCTATTTTCTCATTGGTGCGATGAACAGCGGAGGAACCGCTTCCGATGCCGGGCTGCTCATAGGTTCGGAAATGTATGGTCGTACGGCCGATACAGACACCACCGAATTGAGTCCATGGCTTAAGACCGTTCTGAAAGGTATGGATCAGTTGCCCGCCATCGTTTCGCATGAAATGATTCATTCCCTGCAACATGTTCCTGAAAATACTTTGCTTGCCGCGTGCCTGAAAGAAGGGAGCGCTGACTTTCTTGGCGAGCTCATTAGCGGCATGATGATCAACCAGCACCTGCATGAATGGGCGAAGGGAAAAGAGAAAGAACTTTGGGCACAATTCAAGAAAGACGAACCATCAAATGACCGAAGCCTGTGGTTATACAATGGGAACAATGTGAAAGACAGGCCAGCGGATCTTGGATACTGGCTTGGCTATCAGATCGCCAAGGCCTACTACGACAAAGCTCCTGACAAGAAAAAGGCCGTTGAGGAGATACTGAACTACAAAAATGCTGAGGCCTTTCTCTCACGTAGTGGTCTTTCATGGGCAACTGAAAATTGACTTTATTGCTGTATGAACCTTCCTGACAAAGCGTCCATTTCGGCGGCGCACGATAGAATAAAATCTTACATCCATCATACGCCTGTGATGACCAGCGCGTCTATCGACGATATGGTTGGCGGATCCATTCTCTTCAAGTGCGAGAATTTTCAAAAGGTAGGAGCATTCAAGTCACGGGGTGCGATGAATGCCATTTTAAAGCTTACACCTGAGCAAAGGAGCCAGGGAGTAGCTACACACTCTTCAGGCAATCATGCACAAGCTTTGGCGCGAGCGGCTAAAATCCTTGGTGTTGCTTCGTACATCGTCATGCCAAGAACGGCTCCGGAAATAAAAAAACGAGGGGTACGTGCTTATGGCGGGCAGATTTTTGAATGTGAGCCAACGCTTGAAGCGAGGGAATCAACGTTGGCAGATGTGATTAAGAAAACCGGAGCGGTAGAAATTCATCCTTTCAACAACTACGATGTCATGGAAGGCCAGGCAACCTGCGCCAAGGAATTGTTTGAAGAAACAGCACCTCTTGACTTTATCCTTGCCCCTGTAGGAGGCGGCGGGCTTCTTAGCGGAACAGCCCTTGCCACAAAATATTTTTCGCCAAGAACAGTTGTTATCGCCGGAGAGCCAGCCGGCTCCGATGATACCTACCGTTCACTAAAGAGCGGGAAGATTGAGCCGGCTCAATCCAATACGATTGCCGACGGGTTGCTCACCACGCTTGGCACAAAAACCTTTCCTGTCATTCACGACCTCGTTAAGGAAGTCATCGTGGTTAGCGATGAGGAAATCGTGTCGGCCATGCGCATCATCTGGGAAAGAATGAAGATCATTGTTGAGCCCTCATGTGCCGTACCTTTCGCAGCAGTACTAAAAGAAAAATCCCGGTTTGCCGGGAAGCGAACCGGGATTATTCTCTCAGGAGGTAACGTAGACCTGGAAAGAGCTGCCAAGCTCTTTACGGGCAGTTAGTTCGTTCCTTTCTTGATCTGATCGAATTTGCTCTCTGATGCTTTCTTGGGGAAAACATTGTCACGCGTATTGGTGTCGGCTGTTTCCAGGTTTGGATCGACCACCATATTGACAACTTCCTTTTCCTTGAGGAACACTTTTTTCACCTGCACCTCATTGGTCCGCCAAATTTCGGCAGGAATTCTTTCAATTTCTTTGGAGCCGTCTTTGAAAGTCCATTCAATCACCACTGGCGATACCAACCCGCCCGTATTGACGAGGGTAACTTCATACAAATTCTTGCCTTCCAGTTTTCCCCTGATGACATTGTCATCAAGCTTATTCAGGAAGTCGCTGTATGCCGTGCCCGGTGTATTAACAACAGTAAGCTCCCTGGCGCCTCCACTAAAGTCGGTTGCATTTCCTTTTTGGCCCTGTCCTGCCAGATCACCCTTCGCAGCTTTTACATTTTTCTTTTCAGGATCTGTTGTTGCAGCCTTCACTTTGTACCACTTCACATCATCCACTGTCAGATCAACGTGATCGGTGGTATAAAACCAGCCACGCCAGAACCAGTCAAGGTCCACAGCTGATGCATCTTCCATCGTTCTGAAGAAATCCGCTGCCTTTGGATGCTTGAAAGCCCACCGCGTGGAATATTCTTTGAATGCTTTGTCAAATAATTCAGGGCCCATAACGGTCTCCCGTAGTAGCGTCAGCGCAGCCGCTGGTTTGTTGTAGCCGTTGGGTCCGAAACTTCCAGCCTGATTGTCTGACGATGCCATCACGGGTCGCATGACAGACTTGTCACCCTTCATGAAACTGGTGATACCTTTTGGCGTATTGGAAGAATAGTCGTGGTCCGGATAGCGCTCGCGGATGGTTTCCTTCTCCAGAAATGAATTGAGCCCTTCATCCATCCATGTGCTTTGGCGCTCATCAGAATTGACAATCATTGGAAAAAAGTTGTGACCAACTTCGTGAACAATCACACCCACCATGCGTTCCAGTGTTCGTTGATCATAGGTGCCATCCGCTTTTGGCCGGCGTCCGTTGAAGCTGATCATCGGATATTCCATGCCGCCGCCAACCCAGTTGACAGAATATGCCGTCGGGTAGGGATAGTCAAATGTCCGCGCAGAATACACTTCCAATGCATTTTTCACTGCTTTAGTAGACTCTTTTGACCACAAAGGCACGGCCTCCCTCGAATAGAGCGACTGCGCTAAAACGGTTCTTGTTCCGATACGAACAGCCTGAGCATCCCAAATGAATTTTCTGGATGTTGCAAAAGCAAAATCGCGCACATTGTCGGCATGGAAAATCCACGTACTTGTCTTCTTGCTTCGCTCCTTCTCCTTTTTCAGCGCTTCCTCCTGCGTCACCATCCACACTTGCTGGTCAAAGGATTTTTGTGCCTTATCAAATCGCGCGATTTGTTCCTTTGACATCACGTCAGCGGGATTCTGAAGCCAGCCCGATGCACCTACAATGTGATCGGCGGGTACCGTGATTTTCACTTTGTAATTGCCAAACGTGAGCGCAAACTCACCCGCTCCAAGAAACTGTTTGTTCTGCCAGCCTTCATAGTCATCAAACACGCACATCCTCGGAAACCACTGTGCCATGGTATAGATGTAGTTTCTATCTGAAGGAAAGTACTCCATGCCTCCGCGATCGGAGAACTTCATACGATCGTTGATATTGTAAGACCAGTCCACGGAGAACACAACGCTTTCACCCT
>JAEUUD010000227.1 GCA_016787625.1 Cyclobacteriaceae bacterium | reverse complement strand
ACTTCACCCACTGTAACAATGCAGTTCGTCAACAAGGAAGGATATCCTTTGGCATCAACCAATTGAAATGTCAGCGTAATGCTTGAACCAATGATGGCATCGCCCGGGATCGTATAGTCGTACGTGGTGGTGGTAGCACCTGCCAGTGCAATCAGGTCGGATTCCTCACCATTCTCATAGACAAACAGATCTTTGGTTCCATTCGGTGCTGTGAAACTCAGATTAATCGTGACGACTTCTCCGGGTTTTCCGGATCCTGAAGTAGGGTCGATGGCGACTAACCCTGCCGGTTCTATTTTGTCTTCACTACACATCATCAATAGCGCTGCTATGGATGTCATGGCCAAAAGGCTGATTATTTTTTTCATGGTTGTTGGATTTTTCGCCTCAAAAGTAGATTGTCAGTAAGCCAGTAGAGTGAAAGCCCCATTAAGGATTCGTTACGCAATTGTTGAAAGGCTCTCAGGAATTAACAATTCCGTAAAGCGCGCTCACACGTATTACAGTTTTCCGAATTTCCAGGAGAAGCTGAGGGTATACAATGCGCCTACCTGATACTGACGAATGAGTGCCTCATTGTCTGTGACGATGGTATTGTCACTGTTATTATCCTGGTAGATCGAGTAAGTGGCATCCAGGAGGTTGCGCACGTTAAGTTTTGTCTCGAAACGCTTCTTCCAGATTTTTGCTACCTGCAAGTCCACAGAATGACGCGGCATTTCCCACCAGGTAGGGAAGTTGGTGTCCCCGACTGAAAAGATTCGTGGGCCAAAAACGTTGTAGGCTGTGTTGACTGAAAACCCGGATGCTTCATCAAAATAGTACAGTCCAAAATTGATGATGTAAGGTGACTGTCCCTGCAGTGGTCGGTTCTGAACCTGATTGGTTGCAGCAGATCCGACATCGACGTTGCTCTTGATCAGCGCTGCGTTCAGGTTGAAGGATGTGTTTCTCAAGAACTTCGAAACACCAAGGCTGGCAAGGGACTTTCTGAACTCAACTTCAATACCCGTCGAGGTTGCAGAAGGTGCATTCTGATAAACCTGTTGAGGGTTCTCTGATGTTATCGCTAAATAAAGTTCGATAGGATTTTGAAAGCGCTTGTAGAAAGCGCCAATACTGATTCCTTCGCCGGGATTGGGATACATCTCCCAGCGCAAATCAAAATTATCGATCGTTGCGGTCTTAAGGTTGGGCGTACCAATGAGTGCCGTCTCATACTCAAAGTTATAAAAGAGGAAGGGTGCTAGTTCCCTGAATTCAGGGCGGTTGACTGTGCGTCCGTATGCCACCCTCACCAGGGAACGGTCACTGAGGTTATAGGCAGCGTTGATGGAAGGCAATGCTGAGAAAATGGGATTGTTCACATTCACAGCCGTGCTCAGGGTTTTTGCTGTAAGCTTCTGAACGTTGTATTCTCCACGGAACCCTACTGTGAGATCGATTTTCCCGAGTGGCATAGAGCCGCTCACGTAACCCGCACCCAACAGATTTTCGCCGTTGTAAGAATCATCCGGCTTGGTCCCCTCACCTATAACAAATCCATCTCTCTTCTTGATGTTCTCGGGAGCAAAGATGTCCGTCAAAGGCAATTTGATCAATTGCTGGCCAATGGCCTGATCAAAGTCTGCTGTATTCGGATACAAATAGTTGACGTACCGTGCATTGAACGTGCGTGTCTTGTACTCAGCATAGTAACCAGCCTTGATCGTCGTCTTTCTCTTCGACTCCGTGCTGCCAAAGACCTTTTCAAAATTCGCCGCGTTGGAGTATCCGATATCCTTTAGGTCCGACCAAAAACGGCCTGTCTCGAAAGGGTTGGTGCCTGCCGGCAACTGCATAGAATACGGAGCCTCTGTTCCGGCTTCTGATTTATCTCTGTATGTTCTGAATCTGCGGTAGTCCGGTTCATTTCTATTGACAAGATTGAGACCTACAAGCCAGCCAATCTTTGATGACCCATCACCCAACGTATGATTGCCGGTGAGCTGACCTGAGTATATCGACCTGCTTAAATAATGAAAGGAGTAATTAAGGCGATCAAAGTTTGGATTCTGAAACTTGTCTTCTCCTGTACGAACTGTTGCCTCATGTTCGCCGAGCTGAACAAACAGGTTCTTGAACTCAAACTTGTTTCTATCATTTAAGTCAACCCTCCAGTTGTGCACCAGATTAAAGCGGACGTCATTGCTATAGAAGTTGTCTACATACTCAAATCGCGTGACGGCGCTTGTCGGCGTGAATTCATTGTAGCGAAAGAATTTGGTATTGAGGGCGGCCGTATATGAGTTCGAATAGGTCAATGAAGTGACATTGCTCAATCTGACGGATTTAATATTGAAGCTCCTGCCGATGGCAAAATTAAATCCAAGGTTCATCGGGGTTTTCTGCGTCAACGGCGCAAAGTTGTTGGTCAGGGATTTACCTGCGCGTTCGCGAAGACTGGAGTTCGGCTGGGTTCCCTGCAAGGTTTGTGTGGACGGAAAATCACCCGGCAGGCTTCTGAAGCCGTTGTCAAAGCCAAGCCAATCGGTACTTGAGCCTTTAGAGGTAATTCGGTCGTTGAATGTAATGTTGCTGCGAAAGCCAACATTCAATCCAACGTTTGTAAAATCATCATTGGCTGGTTCTTTGGTATTCATCTGAACAACACCTCCCGCAAAATCGCCAGGTAGTTCAGCAGTAGCTGATTTATATGTAAGCATCTGGTCGATGGCTGAGGATCCAATAAGATCAAATGAAAATGACCGGCGATCAATCTCCGTGCTAGGCGCTATTGCCCCATTGATCATCACCTGGTTGTATCGTTCAGGTACACCTCTAACAACCACAAAACGATTGTCAACGATAGTGACACCAGGCACCCGTTGCATCACCTGGGCAGCATCACGATCTGGCAAACGGACGATCTGCTCCGATGAAATGCCGCTGACAACGAGTTTAGCTTCGCGAATGCTTCTGAGCAGATTGGCATCCGTATTGATTTCACGCTTTGCTGTGACAACAATTTCAGAAAGTTCCGACACCTCCTCAGGAAGTGGTACCTCCAGCGAGGTAATCTTGCCTCCCTCAACGACTACATCGGTCAGGGTTTGTGTTTTGTAAGTGACAAAGGAAACGACGATGGCGTAAGTACCCGGTTTGATGTTGGCAATTTGAAACTTGCCTTCAATGTCTGTTGCCGCTCCTACGGTGGTGCCCTGTATCACCACATTGGCGCCAATGATGGGCTCGCTGGTTTTCGCATCCCGGATAATACCGCCAATGGTACCATTCTGACCAAAGGTCGCGGCACTAATCAGTAGAAGAAAAGGAAGAATGAGAAGGCGGCGCATAACATGGATTTGGTACGCCGCAAAGGTCTTCCGGCCATGTTATCCGGCTAATTCGGGTATGTTACCTAATTGTTAAAAGGCCGATTGCCCGAGAACGAAAGTCTGAAAACAGGTAACAATGAAGGTTGATGGCCTTTGATCCTGAGTAAGATAACCTTCGCCAGGGAGTAACGTCAGGATAATCCTTGATTAACGGTATGGGGAT
>JAEUUD010000226.1 GCA_016787625.1 Cyclobacteriaceae bacterium | reverse complement strand
CACACCCTCCATCATCCCCAAGCCAGTTTTTCTACGGGTAACGGATGGTGCATTGAAACTAAGCAGTCCATTTAAAATTACCGGCCCTTCAACAGAGGAAGGCGGCAGGCTCGCAGGCCTTCTGGAGGAGTCGTTAAGATCAAGAAATTATGAGGCTGATCCGGGTGGAGCAGTGCCTGTCAATCTCACCATGGTGTCCTATGACTCGGCTGTGAAAGAAGGATTTCACCAGGTCGTTGTCAACGACTTTGGCGTTCAGATAAGTTCCAATACCGGAGCCGGACTTTTCTACGGTATTCAAACCTTCCTTCAACTCCTGCCGGAGAAGGGAACATCGGACAGGATTGCTCCCGTCAACATCATCGACTACCCTCGTTTTCCTTACCGAGGGCTTCACCTCGACGTCAGTCGTCATTTTTTTCCCGCATCATTCATCAAGCAGTACATTGACTGGCTGGCCTTTCACAAGTTCAACTATTTTCACTGGCACCTCACGGACGATCAGGGCTGGAGGATTGAAATCAAAAAATACCCAGAGCTTCAGAAGATATCTTCCACACGTAAGGAAACCCTCATCGGCCATGCTGGCATTCCTGAAAACTTCGACGGCACGCTGTACGGAGGATTTTATACTCAGGAAGAAATCAGGGAGGTCGTTGCGTATGCTGCGGCACGGTATGTAACGGTTGTCCCTGAAATAGAAATGCCAGGACATGCGCTCGCGGCCTTGACGGCTTACCCATCTTTGGGATGCACAGGTGGCCCTTATCAGGTGGGCACGAAATGGGGAGTGTTTCAGGATGTATTCTGTGCTGGCAAGGAAGAGACATTTGAATTTCTATCCAACGTCCTTGACGAAGTTGTGTCCTTGTTTCCGGGGCCTTACGTTCACGTCGGCGGAGATGAATGTCCGAAGGATCGCTGGAAGGAATGTCCACGCTGTCAGAAACGAATGAAGACTGAAGGTCTCAAGGATGAGCACGAACTTCAGAGCTATTTTATTCAACGTGTGGAGAAATTCCTTAACAGCCGCGATCGCAGGCTGATCGGATGGAATGAAATTCTGGAAGGAGGCCTTGCACCCAATGCTACCGTAATGAGTTGGCAAGGCGAGCAGGGAGGAATTACCGCTGCAAAACAACAGCACGACGTGATCATGACACCCGGTGGCTGGTGCTACTTCGATCACTACCAGGATACAACAAAAGGTGAACCCCTCGCTTTCGGTGGATTCACCCCGGTAAGCAAAGTGTATTCATATGAACCTGTTCCTTCTGCGCTTTCAACAGAAGAAGCCAAACACGTACTTGGATCGCAAGCCAATCTCTGGACAGAGTATGTCACCTCACCTGAACATGCTGCCTACATGGCCTACCCAAGGGCCTGTGCACTGGCCGAAGTTGTCTGGTCACCAAAGGCAGCAAGAGATTATCAGGATTTCCTCAACCGTCTTCAGGTGCATCTTCCACGACTGGATAAGATGGGCATCAATTACGCCAAACACATTTCCAAAGAATTTACAACGAAACCGACCAATCCATGAAAAAGTTAGCCATTGTACTCCTCATCGTCATGCCCGTGATCGCGGGAGCTCAGCTGATCAAAACATCGCTCAATCTCACCGTCAGGGATGAACTTGGAAACACCGTTGAGAAAGCCACGATCGCTCTTTATGAAAATGAAGCCGACTACAAGGAAGAGAAGAATCCTGCTGCCGTCGGCGTCACCGATCCCAAGGGTGTTTGCAAATTCAAGGACGTCAAAGCCATCGCCTATTTCGTCATTGTGCGAAAAGATGACAAGGACAATGCCGGTGGTGGCGAACGGATCGGCCAACTCGACGCCAACAAGATCAACAAGGTCACCATTGTTATCCAGTAATGTCCATTCAGGAAGTGCGCGACCTCCTGGAGCGCTATGCGAAACGATATCCAAACGAGCGGGGCATCGCTGAACGGTTTCTTGCTCTGCTGAAACATCCGGATGCCTTTCAGCGAACGCACCTTCCCGGGCACATCACGGGTTCGGCCTTTATTGTTTCGGAAGACTCAAAAAGGACATTACTCGTTCATCACGCAAAGCTGAACCGCTGGCTCCAACCTGGAGGTCATGCTGATGGGGACACCGATGTCATCAGGGTAGCCAGACGCGAGGGGGAAGAAGAAACGGGCATCATGAATCTCACGCTTGCTTCTGCTGACATTCATGATCTGGACATACATCCTATCCCCGCCCGCAAGGATTTCCCTTGCCACGATCATTATGATGTGCGATTCCTTTTCAAGGCATCCGATCGGGAGAAAATTGTCATCAGCGAAGAGTCCCACGATGTAAAGTGGGTTCCCTTTGATGACCTGGAATCTTACAACCAGGAAGGTTCAGTACTCCGGCTAAGGGAAAAGTTCAGGCGGTAGGATCAGTCGAGGATGTAATTTTTCGTGCAACTTTGCACCTATGTCAGCATCGATTGGTCAGTCCATTGAAGAGGCAAAGAGGCACTTGCTGGAAGGCCATTTAGTGGCTGTTCCAACAGAAACTGTGTATGGTCTTGCGGCCAATGCCCTGGATGGAAAGGCGGTGGCCGGCATCTTTGAGGCCAAGAATCGACCGCAGTTTGATCCACTGATCGTTCACGTATCATCACTGGAAAATGCCGCTGAACTTCTTGAAGAAATTCCTCCCGCAGCGTCAACCCTTGCTAAAAAATTCTGGCCAGGTCCATTGACCATCCTGTTGCCCAAACGGCCTGTCATACCAGATCTTGTTACGGCAGGCCTTGGCCGGGTCGGATTGAGGAACCCTGATCATCCGTTAACACAGCAACTCCTTCAAGCCCTGCCCTTTCCTCTTGCGGCCCCAAGCGCTAATCCCTTCGGCTATGTAAGCCCTACGACCGCACAACATGTCAATGATCAGTTAGGATCAAAAATCAGTTACATCCTTGACGGAGGTTCGTGCCGGATAGGCATTGAATCAACCATCATCGGTTGGGAAAATGGCGATGCCGTTATTTATCGCCTGGGGGGCCTCAGTACCGAGGTCATCGAGGAAGCCATTGGACCCGTGCGAATACAGAATCATTCGAGTTCAAGACCTGAAGCGCCGGGGCAACTATTGCGGCACTACGCGCCAAAAAAGAAGTTCTTCCTTGGAGACATTGATACCTTACTGCATTCGGTTAAGCCAAAAAATCCAGGCATACTCAGTTTTCAAAAAAGAACTGTTCCATCACCATCATTTCACCAGGCGCTCAGCGAAAGAGGTGACCTTCAGGAGGCAGCGAAAAATCTGTTCACCATGCTTCGTGAGTTTGACCGCCACAACATCGATTGCGTCATTGCCGAAGAAGTGCCCAATCGCGGGTTGGGACGCGCCATTAATGACCGTCTGCGTCGCGCAGCCTCTCCGGAGTATTAACTCCAAGTCCGAACAAGGCAAAATCGTATTTCACCGGGTCGTCTGGATCAAATCCCTTCAGTTTCTCAGTGAGCTCCAGAGCAGTCGCCCAGTCAACCTGCCTGCGTTTGATGAGTTTGAATTTTCTCGCCATCTTCTC
>JAEUUD010000225.1 GCA_016787625.1 Cyclobacteriaceae bacterium | reverse complement strand
TGTTCAAATCCGTACAGCCTGCACTGGCCCACCCCAAAAAATACCCTGCATTCGCATCATTTATCGTTTGGCACAATTATTATTCCTACAAACAGGAAAATAGTATTTAATGAAAAAGTATCAGCTTGGTGAGTTTGAAGAGATCGTCATACTAACCATTGGCGTGCTTTACAAGGAGGCCTACGGTGTGGCCATCAAGAAAGAAATTGAAACCAGGATCCGGCGGCAGGTGAGCATGGGCGCCATGCATTCAGCGCTCGTGAGACTTGAAGACAAAGGGTACATCAATGCCAATGCAGGCGAGGGTACGGACGAGCGGATGGGCAGGCCAAGACGTTATTACGAAATTACAGCGCTCGGAAGGAAAGCCATACAATACTCGCGGGATACGCGAAATGAACTGTACGACGCCATACCCAAGGCCGTCCTGGTAAGAAAAATAACAGGATAGTCATGCGACGGAACTCCCCTCCACGATTTGCCCTGTGGTTCTTACGGTGGTATTGTCATCCGAAACTCCTCCCTTACATTGAAGGCGACCTGCTAGAATTCTATACAGAGCGCTCCAAGAGCTCGGGTCAGCGAATCGCCGACCTGCGATTTATTATCGATGTACTCCTGCTATGCAGACCCTCCATTATCCGCCCTGCTGAAGGTCACAATCAACTTAACAACTACGGTATGCTGAAAAACTACTTTAAAGTCGGCTTTAGAAACATCCTTAAATACAAGGTATTCTCATTTATCAATGTCTTCGGCCTTGCTGTAGCCATGTCGGTGTGCATGCTCATTATGCTGATGTTGGCCGACCAGCTACGATACGATCAATTCAATACAAAGCAGGACCGCATCTACCGGATTCTCTCCGACTACGAAGGCTCAAGGCAAGCGTACGCGACATCGCCATTTCCCCTTGCCGATGTTCTGAGGTCGGACTATCCCATCATTCAGGCATCAACACGCCTCACCCCAGGAATTGGTGGGGATGTGAATGTTGATCAACGTTTCGCAGAAATGCGAGGCTACTTCGCTGAGCCTGAGTTTTTCACCATTTTCAGTTTTGATCTGGAATCGGGCGACAAGAAAACCGCGCTATCCAGTCCACGCACGATGGTCATCACCCGTGCACTAGCGAATAAACTATTCAGTAATGAAAACCCTGTTGGCAAGCGTGTGGAGTTCGCCGACAGGCAACTTCCATTTCCGCAGGACTTTGATGGTGTAGGTACGGCACCAAAGCCCTGGGGAAGCTTCACGATCACAGGAGTGCTGGATGAATCCCGGTACGTATCCCACCTGAAGTTTGATGTGTTGGTATCGGCCTCAACCCGTGATGCCTTGGTGGATGAGAAAAAACTTGGCGATCTCTCCAACTCATGGGACAGCTACTTCAGGACGTACACTTTCGTGCTGCTGAAAGAAGAAGCCGAAGAACATGATCTGGCTACCATCCTGAAAGATTTTGCCACGCGACAATATGCCAACAGCACATCAGATTTGACAAAAGGTTTCAAGTTGATACCCCAACCATTAAGCGAGGTGGCACTGGGACTCACAGGCAACGATACCAACAACCGCATGCCCCTGATCGGCTACTACTTCCTGTCAGCCCTTGCCATGGTGATCATGCTGTCGGCCTGCCTGAATTATACCAACCTCTCCATTGCACGATCCCTCACAAGGGCCAGGGAGATTGGCGTTCGCAAGGTTACCGGGGCACTGCGAAAGAACCTCATTGTTCAATTTCTGAGCGAGTCGGTTATTACGTCATTGCTTGCTCTCCTGCTGGCACTTGTCCTGCTTCGTATCCTCACCCCTGCATTCAAAGGACTATGGATAAACCAGTTTCTGAATTTTGAGCTTCCTTCCGTTCCCGGCGTTTACCTGGCCTTCTTCGTATTTGCCGTGTTGACGGGACTCGCCGCAGGTTTGTACCCGGCATTACACCTTTCGCGGCAGCAACCCATACAAGCACTGAAGTACAAGGGCACTGAGATGCCCGGCAAACTTGGCATGCGCAAAGCGCTGGGCATTCTGCAGTTTGTCCTCTCCCTGTTCTTTATCACGACGTCGATTGTGATTTATAACCAGTTCAAACACTTCCTTTCATTTGACTATGGATTTCAGACAAGAAACATAATCAATATTGAACTTCAGGGTGTCAATTATAAAACGCTGTCGAATGAATTGCGGCAGGTACCCGGCGTGATGGCCATTTCAGCGTGTGACGTTATCCCCGCTGGTGGCAGAAGCAACGGCAACGAAATAAGAAAATCAGGCACAACGGATGAGTACTTCGGCAATGATCTGCTTCAGACAGATGAATACTTCATGGGAAACCTTGGCATTAGGCTGGTGGCTGGTCGAAATCTTGCAGACAACGAGCCCGCCGGCAACATCCTCGTCAACGAAGCAATGGTTCAGTCCCTTGGACATCACCATCCCTCTGAAGTCATCGGAGAAGTATTGGAGACCAAGTGGGGAAATGAGCTATTTACCATCGTGGGCGTTGTGACGAACTTTAGTTACCGACTGTTGATCGACCAGGACAAAAACAAGCCCCTTATGGTCCGCTATGCACCTGGTAGCTTTGAGTACCTCAACGTGAGTATTCGTTCGGGAGACCCGGTGTCCACCATTTCCAACATGGAGAAAGTCTGGAAGAAATTTGATCCGGCGCATCCTCTCAAATATGAATTCATGGATGAACAGCTGAAATCCACCCATCATGCCATCTTTGATGTTGTTGCAATCCTTGGCTTCATTTCCTTCCTGGCCATTGTCATTGCATGTCTAGGGCTTTTGGGAATGACAACCTATACGGCTGAGAGAATGACCAGGGAGGTTGGGATCAGAAAAATCCTGGGCGCCGCTGATCATAGCATTGCCCTGCTTCTCTCAAGGGACTTTCTTAAGATGTTGGGCATTTCAATTTTGATAGGCGCTCCGATGAGCTACGCCATTACCAGCATATGGCTTGAGGAGTTCCCTAACAGGGTTGAGTTTGGTCCGGGGCCATTGGTTGTTGGCGTCGGTATTCTCGTGATCCTTGGATTGATCACCATTGGTTCACAGGTATGGAGTGCGTCGCGGAGGAATCCGGTGGAAAGTCTTAAGACAGAATGATTACGCTGGCTTCACGTGTTTCTGATAGGCCTCAACAATATCGCGCACGAGCTTGTGACGCACGACATCTTTCTCTGTGAGCTCGACAATGCCGATGCCTTTGACGTTCGTGAGGATTTTCACCGCCTCATTGAGTCCTGATTTTTGATTGACCGGAAGGTCGATCTGCGTGGCGTCGCCAGTCACAATCATTTTGGAGTCAGGGCCCATGCGTGTGAGGAACATCTTCATTTGCATGGGGGTTGTGTTCTGCGCTTCATCCAGAAGGATAAAGGCATTGTTAAGGGTTCTTCCCCTCATATAGGCGAGCGGCGCTATCTCGATGATCTCCCTTTCCATGTAGTACTGGAGTTTTTCAAACGGGATCATATCATTAAGCGCGTCGTAAATCGGTCGCAGATATGGGTCGATCTTTTCCTTCAGGTCGCCGGGCAAAAAACCCAGGTTCT
>JAEUUD010000224.1 GCA_016787625.1 Cyclobacteriaceae bacterium | reverse complement strand
CTTTTTAATCGCAGGAGGGGTGTCGCTTTTCAATGCTATCCTGACGATCGGCCATCAGGCCATCAAGACAGCGTGGACACGGCCTGCCGAAACATTTAGGTGCGAATAGCGTATACCACAGTTGGCTCGTACCAACCACTTGAAGCATGATCCTCAACAACTTCAAAACAGCGTTTCGGAATTTCCTGAAGAATAAGTCTTATACAGCGCTGAACATTACCGGTTTGACCCTGGGAATGGTAGCCAGTCTTTTTATCTGGCAGTATGTGAAGTACGAGCGGAGCTTCGACAAATTTCACAGTAAGGCGGCCGACATCTACAGAATTCAGTACAATGGCTGGCAAGCCGGCAAGCTCAGGTTTGAATGTGCTGCCGCCGTACCTGCCGTGGGCCCGGCCATGAAGAATAACTTCCCTGAAGTACTGCAGTTTACCCGGTTGTATCCGGTTTCAGGTGTCATGCAGTATGAAAGCCCTGAGCAAGGGCTCGTCTCTTTTATGGAAGAGAAAATGCAGATCACCGACACATCGGTCTTTGATGTGTTTGATGTAAAGCTCAAGAGTGGTCATGCCAGCACATCCCTGAACGGACCTGGCCGGATAGTTATTTCAGAGAAAGCTGCCAGAAAGTATTTCGGTCAAACGGACCCCGTAGGTAAAACAATGCGTTGGGTAGGAGCAGATCGCAATTTTGGTGGTAGCGATAAGTTCGAAGTCACAGGAGTATTTGCCAACCTGCCGGAAAACTCGCACATCAAGTTTGACTTCCTGTTCTCATACGAGACACTGCAGGGACCATCCCGTGACAACACCAACCACGAGACATCGTGGGGCTGGTATGATTTCAACACCTACGTGCTTCTTCGTCCCGGCACCGATGCAAAAGCACTGCAGGCGAAGTGGGACAAGTTTCTGGTCGACACCCGTTCGGCTGACTGGAATAAGTTCAACCGTCGCCAGGAATTTATACTACAGCCATTGCTTGACATTCACCTAGGGAAGGTACTGCTTCAGGAATCACAACCAGAAGATAGGGGAGATGAAGGTTCTGTCTATGCCCTGTCATTCATAGCCATTTTCATATTGATCATCGCCTGGGTCAACTACATCAACCTGGCTACCGCCAGATCTTTTGACCGAGCCAATGAAGTTGGCGTACGTAAGGTCATGGGTGCTGTTCGTAATCAGCTCATTGGGCAATTCCTTGCGGAGTCATTCCTTGTCAATTTGTTCGCTGCATTCATTTCTCTGGCCGTTGTCTGGCTTGCCTGGCCGCTTCTCTCTGAGCTGGCCGGAAGAAGCATTCCAACGAACTACCTGCTGCAGCCTGATTTCTGGATCGCTGTGCTGCTGTTGTTTACGGTCGGCTCGGCGCTCTCTGGCTTTTATCCTGCAGTCATTCTTTCAGGGTTCAAACCAGTAACCGTTTTGAAGGGAAAAGTGATGCGCTCGGGGCACGGCAATATCCTTAGAAAATCGCTTGTTGTCTTTCAGTTTGTAGCTTCTGTATTTCTCATTGTAGGGTCAGTCGTTGTCTATCAACAGCTGAGCTTTATGAGGAGCAAGGATCTAGGCGTAGATATTGTACAGACCCTTGTGCTCAAGAGTCCGCAAGCTGCTGATTCTTTATTCGCGAAGAAAATGGCCACATTCAAATCTGAAGCACTGCGTGTGGCTGGTGTAAAGAGCATGACCGCATCGACCAACATTCCCGGCGATGAGATATTCTGGGCGAGCGGTATCAGGCGACAGGTGGGTGGCCCGGAGACTTCCATCTCAGGTTACACGGTTGGCATTGATGGTGACTATGTTTCTGCCTTTGGACTGAAGTTAGCGGCAGGAAGATCCTTTGATTTGGATCATCCTGGTGAAAATCGAAGGATGATTCTCAACAGAGCCATGGCAGAAGCGCTGGATTGGAAAGATCCTAATGAAGCCATCGGACAGAAGGTCATTCAAGGGGATACGTTTGAAATTGTAGGCGTGCTTGAAAACTACCATCAGATGTCCTTGAAAGAAGCTGTTGGTCCACTGGTGTATCGCTACCTTCCTCAATTCTCCACATTCTGCTCGTTCAAGATTGAGGATGAGAACTATCAGTCCGTGTTGGCGGGCCTGGAAGGACCATGGAAGACACTTTTCCCCGGTAACCCCATGGACTATTTTGTACTTGACCAGTTTTTCAATCGGCAATACGAACGAGACAAGCAATTCGGCAGGATATTTGGGATTTTTACTGCGCTGGCAATCTTTATTGCCTGCCTTGGATTATTTGGATTAGCGTCGTTTATGACCCTGCAGCGAACGAAGGAGATTGGTATTCGCAAAGTCCTGGGTTCAACGGCACCCAATATTGTTTTGCTCTTGTCACGAGGATTTATCCAGCTTGTTCTCATTGCTAATCTCATTGCGTGGCCGCTTGCATGGTACCTGATGAATGAATGGCTGCAGGGATTCCCTTACAGGATTGACATCAGTCCGGTCGTTTTTGTTGGTGCCGGGCTTGGTGTCGTGGTGATTGCGTTTTTATCCGTAGGATTTCAAACACTCAAGGCGGCTTTGGTTAATCCCGCTCAAACGCTCAAGTACGAATAAGTAATCGTTGACCTTTTGCTTTATGAATGGATATTTCCATGTATATTGTCGACAAAAGCGAATTTAAATGAAACGATTTAACCTTGGCGAACTGGAAGAACTCTTGCTGCTGCTGGTAAGTGTTATGCACCCTGATGCGTATGGCGTGAGCATCAGAGAGGAGATCAAGAAGCAAGCTGGCCGAACCATCACCCTCAGCACCGTTCATGTCGCCCTGCACAGGCTTGAGGAGAAGGGGTTTATCAAGAGCTCGTTTGGTGAAGCCACACAGGTACGAGGAGGGAAGCGCAAGCGATTATTTCAGATAACAGCCTATGGCCGGAAAGCGCTGAGTGAAACGCGGGAGATTCGCGAAAGGCTTTGGGGCCAGATACCCGATGTGGCACTGCTAAAAAAGATGGTATGATTCCGAAACTGCCAAGAAAATTGCTTCGCTGGATGTGTCGACCTGATCTCGTTGATGAGATTGAAGGTGACCTGTCAGAAGAGTTTGCCCGCAGACGCGATGAACGAGGAATACGGTATGCGCAATGGATGTATTGGATCGATGTAATCACTTTTGCGCGCCCTGAAATCTTAAGAAAATCAACGTCAAACTTTATCCATACTGCCATGCTAAGAAATTATCTCGTGATGTCATTTAGAAGTATGAGCAAGAAGCCACTCTTCTCACTCATCAATGTGTTTGGCCTTTCTTCAGGCCTGGCCTGTGTGATCGTCATTGCAGGTTACGTATTGTTTATGCTCAGCTATGACCGGCAGTATGAGAAGCCGGAAGATATTTACCGGGTAACCATGCAATGGATCAATGATGGCGTTCAGCAGCATTCAGCGATGGCCGTTCCAACGGTTGCAGGGGCCATCGCAGAAGGACTGCACGGCGTCAAAAATGTTGTTCGCGTGTTTCCGTACAGCGGATTGGTAAGCAAGGATGGTATCGACAAAGTCAGGGAAACGAGATTTTGCTACGCAGATTCAGGATTCTTCAAGCTCTT
>JAEUUD010000223.1 GCA_016787625.1 Cyclobacteriaceae bacterium | reverse complement strand
CGTTGGAATAGAGAGGGAACCTGAATCGCAGGGAAGAAACGCCCTGAACAAAGGCGTATGATCTGATCTGTTCTTTGAATAGCTCCACTTTTTCCGGTGCGGCTCCCCGCGCTGACAAGCAAACGACACCCTCTGTCACAATGCCCAGGTCATGATCCTTGACATAACTCAATTGCAACGTCACAATCATCGCCAGCACAATAAAGAAAACAGAAACCCCAAACTGTACGGTAATCAGTGACTTGGAGAAGAGTGAGGTTTTCATTCCAGTTCTTCCCTGCATAACGGTCACCGGCTTAAATCGCGACAAGTACATGGCAGGATACCATCCTGCCGCCACACCCGTAACCAGGCTGATGCCAACAATCCAGAGGAGATTGAGCGGTTGCATGATATCCTCAAACCGAAGGCTTGTCTGAACAACTTCGTTGAAGAGAGGAACTGTCAGATAAATCAGCCCAATGCCAATGAACATGCCCGCCAGGCTGGTAAGGATGCTCTCGCTCCAGAACTGTGCGACTACCTGACTTCTTGTTGCGCCCAGTGTCTTTCGCATCCCGATCTCCAGCGCTCTGCTCCTCGCTTTGCCGACAGACAACAGCATGAAGTTGAAGCAACCAAGCAACAGGACCATCACAGCAATGCCGCCGAGGTTGTAATATTTGCGTGGGTCAACACTGTTGGGGAAACCTACATCATTGTGGATGTCGGCGAGGTTCTGAAAGTGATAGGTCACCGGTGCCTTTGTAGAATCCTGCCAACGTTTGTCCTGGATCATCCTTCTGACTTCATCCGGGTAGTGTGTACGGCGGAAGGTAAGCATCTGATCGGAAAGGGTTGTTACCGATGATGGTTGGTCAAGAAGGAAATACGTTTCAAGAAACGATGAGTACCAGTTGTCAGCTACCGTGCGGCCACGTTCCGATTGCAGAAAAAGATCGGTGCGCAAGAGCAGGTCGAAGCGAAGGGTTGAGTTGTCGGGTACGTCGCGTATGATTCCTCCGATGATGAATGGCTGATATGTTCCGTCGAGGTTGATCTCGATGGATTTTCCCACCGGATCGACGCCGGTAGCAAACAACTTGCCAGCCAACTTCTCAGATACAATGAGGTGATGCTTATCAGATAGTGCCTTGAAAGGATCTCCCTGCGCCATCGGAAACGCGAACATCTTCAGGAAGGAAGAGTCAATGTAGGCGCCGCGTTCCTGGAAGAGATTGTCATTGCTGCGAATAAGGAAAGCACTACTCATGAAGCGCGAATAGGCTGACACCTGAGGATAGGCGGATGCAAGGGCGGGACCTAGCGGAGCCGGAAGGTATGGGTCATGCTCATCGATACCACCATCCATGTTGTATGTGGTGCGGCTGGCGCGGAAAATGCGGTCGGCATTTTCATGAAACCGGTCGAAGCTGAGTTCTTGCTGCACATAGAGCGTGACGAGCGACATCAAGGCGATCGCTATGGAGACGCTGGCCAGGTTGATGAGTGTGTAGCCCCGCTCCTTGATGAGGCTGCGCCATGCGATGGTGAAGTAATTACGTAGCATATCCGTTGGGTTTGCTTGTTGCTGTCTGATCTTTCCTGCCATCCGGATGAAGCCGATGGCTTCAGCGATGTAAAGCATCTTCGCTTTCCAGACCGGCATACCTTTGTTGACACGATAATGATATTTTTCTACCAGGTCACCCAGAGAGACTTCAGCCTGCCGTGGTGTGAGCAGGCGATACAAAACTTCTTCTATCCACTGTGGTGGATCATGATGAGGGCGTTTCATGACCCGATGATGTTGAAGGCTGTTTTAGGAACGGCTTTCCAAAGTTGGTTGCGCTGATCGCGTGCGTTAGCAAGCGCCGCCTGACCTGATTTGGTCACGCGGAAGAGAAGCTTGCGCCGGCCGCCTCGTTCGTTGGTTGCTCCGTCCATACGGGATTCGAGGTATCCTTTTTCTTCAAGACGGTGCAGGGCAACGTGGATGGTGCTCAGGGTTGCTTCCCTGTTGCATCGGCCTTGCAGGTCTTGTTGTATGGCTACGCCGTAGGCTTCATCAAACAATACACCGACGGTGAGTAGGATGAGCTCTTCAAATTCTCCCAGGTTTGTTCCTTTCATGAGAGGGTTTACGGAGACAGGCCGCTATTTGTTTCGTATTTGCCAAATAACTTCCCGGGTCCCTCTCACCTCATCAGGCTACCTGTTGCCGCAGTTCGGCAGGAATATCGATCACGAGTGTTGTACCACGCCTGCCGGGCATGGAGTCAACATAGACGGTGCCGTGGTGAAGGCGTACGCGTGACTGGATATTTCGCCAGCCATTTCCCTTACCCAGCTCCAACTGATGTGGATCGAAGCCCGCGCCATCATCTTCCAGGGTCAGCGTGGCTTTTCCATCAGCCTGAATGAGCAGGGTGATATGCACCTCACGGGCGGCGGCATACTTGGTCACATTGTTGATCCACTCCTGGCATACCCTGTACATCGATACTTCGATCTTGTGGTCAAGCCTTCCCTCCGATTCCGATTCATCGACATGGATGGTCATCTGAGCAGGGTCGGAAAGCCTGCCAGCAAATTCACGCAAGGCTTTGCCAAGACCCTGGGTAACGAGCGTATGCGGCAACAGGGCAAAAGCGATGTTCCGTATTTCCTGATGCATCTGATCCAACAGTCCCACCGCCTGGCCTGTCCACGCTTCCTGACTCCTGTTTACCTGCATCCGCACGGAGGAGATCAACTGACCCAATCCGTCGTGAAGATCAAGCGCAAAACGGGCGCGTTCTTTTTCTTGTAGCTCGATCACAGCGCGGGTGAGCTGCTCCTGCAGGTTGCGGTCATGGTCTGCCTGCATGCGATAGCGACGTGCGATCTCCTGGCGGCGCCAGAACCAAACGATCATCGCAATGAGCGCAAGCAGTACGACGAGGAAAGCAATGAGGAAGCGCGTTTGTTGCAACTCAAGTTCCTGTTCGGCGAGGAGCAGTTCCTTCTTCTCGGTTTCATACCGTGTCTGCAGTTCCTGTATCGCACGGACTTTTTCCTTGGTCAGCAAACTGTCCTTGAGCACATCGAATCGCTCGAGATGCAGGTAAGCTTGTTCGAAGTTCTTCCGCAGCTTGTATTGCCGGGCGAGTTTCTCATGCACTTCACGCGACAGGTCCGTGTATCCGATCCCGTCGGCGAGGTCTGCCCCTTCGCGGAACCAGCGCAAGGCATCATCTTCTCTTCCAATCGAGTGATAGAGGTCACCTTTCTCGATCGCGTTGACGGCCAGGCCGCTGACATCGTTGATGCGTGTCCGTATTTCTGTCGATTGATCGATGAACCCCACCGCCTCGTCCAGCTTGCCGTTGCGCGCGGCCATCTTGGAGAGGTCGAGCAGCACATAGCCAAGGCCGACACTGTCATTGGTCTTTTTCCTGATCTCATATACTTCAAGAAAATACGGTTCCGATTCTTTGAACTTTTTGTGTTTCATGAGGATGGCCCCCCGGATGCCGAGGCTGGTGCCCAGGCGTTCGAGATCGTTGATTTCACGCGCCAGCTGTTCCGCACGATCCAGGCATTTAAAAGAATTGTCCAGGTCATTCTGCCGTGAGTAAAAGACGCCCATT
>JAEUUD010000222.1 GCA_016787625.1 Cyclobacteriaceae bacterium | reverse complement strand
AATATTCCTGCTGATTAAAGGCGGTGGAAGATGGTCTGTTGATCAGAAGTTTCAATGAAGGAAATAGTCATTCTCAGCATTGCCGCATTACTTACTTCGTTGCTTACGTTCTTTTCCGGTTTTGGATTGGGCACGATACTCATACCTGTATTCGCAATATTCTTTCCGGTAGATCTTGCCATTGCACTAACCGGTGTTGTTCATTTCCTGAATAACCTGTTCAAGCTTTCGCTGGTCGGGTTAAAAGCTGATAAGGAGGTTGTGATACGATTCGGAGTACCCGCATTTCTATCAGCGATAGCAGGTGCGTATGTCTTACTAGAGATAAGTGACCTTCCTTCTTTTTATGACTACACGCTTGGCAATAAAGCATACTCCATTACACCGGTAAAACTCACCATCGCAGTATTATTAATCTTTTTTGCGCTCATGGAGGTCATTCCCTATTTCAAGAATCTCCAATTCAATAAAGATAAGTTGATTATCGGTGGAATACTGAGCGGCTTCTTTGGAGGGGTGTCGGGAAACCAGGGAGCGTTGCGCAGCGCGTTTCTTGTGAAGAGCAACCTTAGTAAGGAAGCTTTCATCGCTACGGGTATTGTGATCGCCTGCATTGTTGACTTCTCCCGACTAGGAATTTACATCACTCGGTTTTCAAAATCAGGTCTTGGTGAAAATCTGGCATTGATCATTGCTGCCACAGTTTCTGCCTTCATTGGCGCATACATAGGAAACGTGTTGTTAAAAAAAGTAACAATGAAAGTAGTGCAGAACATTGTTACTGTGATGCTCGTGATTCTTTCGGTCGCATTAGGATTAGGAATTGTATGAAAAGATATACACTCATTATTGGTTTGATGGGGCTGACATACTTCGGTTACAGTCAGACTCTCCCTGAATTACTTAAACAAGCACAGACAAATTATCCTTTGTTAAAAGCCAAAGGGTATGAAGCGCAGGCCAGGAAGGATCAGGTTGCTTACACAAAGAGTACGGCACTTCCTTCTATCGATGCAGCGTACCAACTCAACTATGCAACCTACAACAACATCACGGGGATGGCTTTGGGGCAGGGTTTCGTTCCAATCAGCGGACCTCCGTCAACCACCAATACATACGATGCTGTTTTCGGAAGTGCCGGGGGTTTGATTTTGAATTGGGAGCCATTCACATTCGGTCAACGTAAGTCCAGGATCAATTCGGCTCAGGCTTATCAGGAATACCAGCAAGCCGATCAGGACCAGGAGATATTTCAACACCAGGTTAAAACTGTGAACGCTTATCTCGACCTGGTTATGACCTACGAACTGTTGAAAGTCTACTCTAAAAATGTAGAGAGAGCGCAAGACAACGTGCGCATTGTAAAGTCGCTGACACGGAGTGGTCTTCGTCCGGGAACCGATACAGCATTATTCAAAGCAGAACTATCAAGAGCAAGAATTGAGCTACTCGAATATGAAAAACTGCAACAGTCTCAACGGCTAATTCTATCCGAGCTGCTGGGGGATCAAGAGACCACTTTCACCATTGATAGTAGCTATTTTAAATCGCTGCCAGTGATCTTAGTTGATTCTACTTCGCAAAATCATCCTTTGATTCGCCTTTCCTCTAGCCGTATAATGATTAATCAATATGAAAAGAGAAGCTGGCAAACTTCCTTATATCCGAAGTTATCGTTTTGGGGAACTGCCTATGCAAGAGGATCGGGTATTCGATACGATGGTCAGGTGAATTCGGAAGACGGACTTTCATTCAGTCGTTATAATTACGGAGCAGGACTTGTGTTGAGTGTTCCTTTACTGCGCTTTACCAATGTGCGTCACCAGGTCAATGCGCAAGAATCACTGATCAAAGCAGAAGAGGAAAAACTAAACGGTGTGAAGTTGCAATTGGAAAAGCAAAACGAGGTGGCGGACGTTACACTATCCAATTCACTTAAGATTGCGCAGGAAACCCCTGCGTTTTATGAGTCCGCTGAATTCTCTTATCGCACCTTACGGAGTCGTTATAATTCGGGTCTTGTGAATTATGCTGATTTGATACAAGCACAATATACGCTCATCAAATCGGAAGCAGATTTAAAACGAGTCTATCTCAATGCCTGGAAAGCTTTGCTCTACAAGGCTGCCGTGCAAGGCGACATTAATATCTTTTTGAACCAGCTTAAATAGGAATATGAATCTGTTGCAAGGCGCATTACGCAAACCGATCACCGTGCTGGTAGCCGTACTGGCCATCGTCTTCTTTTCGGTGATGGCGATCAGGAATATGAAGATCGACATCTTTCCTACACTTGGGCTGCCGACCATCTACGTAGCACAACCCTATGGAGGACTTTCACCCGAGCAAATGGAAGGACTCATCACTTCCTACTATGAGTATCATTTTCTATACGTCACCGGTGTGAAGTTTGTCGAGTCCAAATCCATTCAAGGGGCAACGATCATCAAAGTACAATTCCAGGAAGATACTGACATGAGCCAGGCAATGGCAGAGATTGTAGGATATGTCAATCGCTCTCGTGCGTTCATGCCTCCGGGAACAGTACCTCCTTTCATCACTCGCTTTGATGCAGGAAGTGTTCCAGTCGGTCAGTTGGTGTTCACTTCAGATACACGATCACTTTCAGAGATTTCAGACCTCGCTTTGTTCCGTGTTCGTCCCATGTTTTCCACGTTGCCGGGTGTTTCCGCTCCGCCTCCATTCGGGGGAAATCAAAAAACAGTCGTCATCAAAGTTGATCCTGAACGAATCAAGAACTACAAACTTTCTCCTGATGAAGTCGTGCAAGCCATCGCGAAAGCCAATACCATTTCACCTGCAGGTAATGTTCGCATTGGTGATGAAACTGTACTTACGCCTCAAAACACCATCGTAGAAAATATCAAAGAGTTGGAGACAGTACCGATCACACTCGGAGCCGGACCAGCTATATATGTGCGCGACATCGCCAGCGTGCAATTGAGTTCAGATGTAACAACGAGCTACGCACTTGTGAATGGAAAGCGTTCAGTGTATATCCCGGTAACAAAACGTTCAACGGCTTCTACCTGGGATGTGGTGAAACGTGTGAAGGCAGCATTACCTGAAATGCAAGCTGCTATTCCTGAAGACATCAAAGTGACGTATGAGTTTGATCAATCCGGTTATGTCATTAATTCATTGCTGAGTTTGCTTTTCGAAGGAGGACTTGGCGCCATTCTTACGGGCTTGATGGTGTTGCTATTCTTGGGTGACAAAAGAAGCGCATTGATTATCGTGCTTACTATCCCACTTGCACTACTCACCGGAGTGACATTCCTTTTTCTTGCCGGGCAAACCATCAACATCATGACACTTGGTGGACTTGCCCTGGCTGTTGGTATTCTTGTGGATGAAGGAACGGTGACCATTGAAAACATTCATCGACACCAGGAAATGGGCAAAATGAAAGCAAGGGCGATAATGGATGCGTGTAAGGAAATTGTATGGCCAAAGCTGTTGATCCTGCTTTGCATTCTCGCGGTGTTTGTTCCGTCTCTTTTCATGACGGGTGTTCCGCGCGGAATGTTCTTACCGCTTTCACTGGCAGTAGGCTTTGCCATGATCGCCTCTTTCTTTTTGTCGAACACTTTTGTACCGGTTCTGGCAAACTGGTGGCTCAATGACAATGCAAG
>JAEUUD010000221.1 GCA_016787625.1 Cyclobacteriaceae bacterium | reverse complement strand
GTATTTCCTGCCTTGGACTACTTGGACTCATGTCGATCGTGATGGAGGAGAAAACAAAGGAGCTTGGCATTCGCAAGGTATTAGGTGCCGGAGCAATGGAAATTGGAGTGGAACTTCTGAAGGCGGTTTACCGCCCTGCCGTGCTGGCAGTAATTGTCGCGCTACCCGTTGCCTGGTATCTGGCCGATCAAAGCCTGAGCCGTTACCTGGATAGAATAAGCCTGCAATGGTGGCATTTTGTGGTTCCTGTTGCCTGCCTGCTGATGATCATGACACTGACCGTTACATACCTGCTGGTGAAAGCCATGCGCACCAACCCGGTGGAATCATTACGATATGAATAGACCTTGATCAAAGTGGCGAATGATGTAGAAACGAAGCTATATTCAAACATTACATGAAGAAGTACCCCGGAACCATCCTGATTGTCGACGACGACGAACATGTGCTCGTCACCTCCCGCATGATCCTGAAGAATTACTTCGAGACCATAGAAACCTTACCTTCTCCCAAGACACTCGAGTCGCGACTCAAGCAGGGTGATGTAGAGGTGGTACTGCTCGACATGAATTTCCAGGCAGGCATTACCACGGGCAACGAGGGAATTTTCTGGATGAATCAAACCCGCAAACTTTCTCCGCACACGCAAGTGGTGATGCAAACGGCTTACGGCGACATTGAAACAGCAGTCAAGGCCATCAAGGAAGGAGCGGTTGACTACTTGCCCAAGCCATGGGACAAGGATAAGCTCGTGTCGACGATGCTGAATGCGTATCAGCAGGCACGTGCACGAAAAGAGAATCGCGACCTGAAATCGAAGCAGAAGGCGCTGCAGCATCATCTCAATCATCAGGCAAACTCCTTCATCGCCGGTTCTGCCGCAATGGAGCATGTCTTGCGGTCTATCGATATGGTTGCGCCTACGGATGCCAATGTGTTGATACTTGGTGAGAATGGAACAGGCAAGGAAATGGTGGCACGAGCCATCCACCGCAAATCAAACCGATCCGACGAGGCATTTATCTCCGTGGATATGGGAGCCGTGCCAACGACACTCTTTGAATCGGAGATGTTTGGCTACGAGAAAGGTTCCTTTACGGACGCGAAAGAATCACGCATCGGAAAATTCGAACTCGCCAATAAGGGAACCTTGTTCCTCGATGAGATTGGAAACCTCTCACCCGAATTGCAAGTGAAGCTGCTGACCGTGCTTCAAAACCGTTCGCTCTATCGCGTAGGATCCAACCAGCAAGTGAACCTGGATGTCCGGTTGATCTGCGCCACCAATGCGCCCATTTATGAAGCAGTCAGCAAAGGATCTTTCCGGCAAGATCTCTTGTATCGTGTGAAGACCGTGGAAATTACACTGCCACCCTTGCGGGAAAGGAAGGATGACATACAGCTGCTGTTGCATCACTACCTTGAAGAGTATGGAAGGCGTTACGGCAAGGCACTCACCATTGGAGCCTCACTCATCGACCAATTGGGGCAATATCATTGGCCAGGAAACATCCGCGAATTGCAGCACGCTATCGAACGGGCAGTCATCCTCTGTCAGCAGCCGACACTTACCATCGCTGATTTTCAATTGGCTCCGGCCAAAGCGATGTCGACTGAGCGCACTCGTTCCCTCAATCTCACAGAAGTGGAGAAGGAAGTAATACAGGAAGCCCTGGTGAAGTCCGGAGGCAACCTGACCCGCACGGCCGAGGAATTGGGAATTGGCCGCACTACATTGTACAGAAAAATGGAAGAATATGGGCTCGGGCAGTAGCCGGCCACCACGTGCAGAAGAAGAGAGAAGCAAGCAGCGGTCATTTGCCTGGAAGATCGGACTCAGGATGGTGGCTATCAGTTTGCTGTTGTCATCAACCGTGTACCTCTCATTTACGGAGTATTGGCTTAGTTCCATTTGGACAGGCCTGGCAGCCCTGGGCCTTTTCTTCAACACACTCAAGAGGGTCAATCGGTCGGAAAGGAAAATGGCGGTGTTCCTGGAATCACTTAGACAGAATGACTTCGCCGTCTCCTTTTCTACAAATGAAGAGTCTGGAAATCTGGAATTGCAGGAGGCGTTTCAACAACTTACCGGAATATTTCAGAAACTAAGGTCGCAGCGCGAATCACAGCACCAACTGCTGCAGGCTATTGTCACCGACGCAGCCGTACCACTGATTTGTTTTGAGGAAGCCAATGGTTCGGTCTACCTCATCAATGAAGCTGCCAAGTCCCTTTTCGGCCTGACATTCCTTCGAAACATCGACGCTATTTCACGTGTTGATAAGGACTTACCTGAGGCCCTAAAGCAACTGGACAAAAAGATGCCATGGAAGCTTGTGACACAAGACCGGGTGGTTCAGCTTTCACTATCCGTGAGGCAGTTGATCTTTGAAGGAAAGGCGCTGAAGCTGGTAGCGCTTACTGATGTCACCAGCGAACTTGCGGCCCGGGAAGCAGAAGCATGGCAAAAGCTACTTCGTGTACTCACTCACGAAATCTCCAATTCCGCCATCCCGCTGTCGACATTATCTTCCCACATCACCGGGTTGGTCGCGGAGGCGGAAAGTGAAAAACGCGAACTGTCAGAAGACGAACGAAAAGACGTGCTGGAAGGCCTTCATACCATTGATCAAAGAAGCCGATCATTGAAGCAGTTTGTTTCAAATTTCAAGAGCATCAATCAAATTCCGGAACCTGACATGGCTTCCGTTCATGCCGCTGAACTCATCCAGGAGATCGGTAAACTGTTTGGCCAGGATTTGGAGAAAGAGAACATTACGCTGACGACATCAGGTCATGAGGGCGTTACACTCTGCGCTGACCGCGGCCTGACCATGCTCGTCCTCATCAACCTTGTCAGGAATGCCATCGAGTCAATGGCCAATATGAAGGAGAATAAACTCATCAACGTGACGGTGGAGAAGACCGGTCATTTTGTGCTTTTTCATATCGCGGATAGTGGCTGTGGTATTCCTCCTGAAGATCTTGAGCAAATATTCATTCCCTTCTATTCTACCAAAAAAGGCGGCTCTGGCATTGGCCTGAGCATTGCTCATCAGATCATGCAAAAACAAAAGGGAGACCTTTCTGTAACATCCCAGTCGGGAAAAGGCAGTGTGTTTACCGTCAGTTTTCTTGGATAGGATGGATTGCCTTCCTTGATTTATTTCTTCAAGGAAATGAATCCTGTTTTCGTTGGCAAGCCTGATACTTCCAACTTATAATAGTAAGTCCCTGAGGGTAGTTCCTTACCATCACTGCTCAAACCTCCAAAGACACGGGTGACATTGTCATAATCTTTGACCTCAAAGACAAGAGAGCCATAGCGGTCAAAGATCATCAGGTGATTGCCAGGTGTGATGTTGGCAATAAACAGGATGTCATTTTTCCCGTCCTTGTTTGGGGAAACTGCGTTGTAGATTGTCATGTCTGATCCTGCTGGATCACCAAGCTTGATCATGAATGTCATGTACTGACCAGCCGTACCCAGGTTGTGGGTCGTTGACTGGGGGTCAACATCAACAACGCCGTTGAATTGCCCACAAAGGTATAGTGCACCGGCAGCCGTACCCGACAGGCTGAATGGAACGTCGTAGTCATCGCCTCCGATGGAGAATGCCCAGTTGAAGTTGCCGTCTGTATTCAATTGAATTATGAAGGTAT
>JAEUUD010000220.1 GCA_016787625.1 Cyclobacteriaceae bacterium | reverse complement strand
AAGATACTGTCTTTGAAATGCGTGATCTATCCGAACATGCCCTTGACGAGGCGGTATTTAGGCTGATTGACAGGAACGATATAACTGGACTCAGCCGGGTAGGATTTTCCACTGATGGTGGATGACGAGGAGGGGGTGTAGACTTCTACATTGTGTCGCATGAGGATTTCCAGCAGATGATAGGTCTTGGCCTTGTCCCTGGATCCGAAGAGATAGGCCTTCACGGGATCTTTGGCAGCTTCTGTCAACGCGCCCTTGTAGAAGTCGCGCTGATATTGGAGGAGTTCCTCACGCATGTCGTTCACCGCCTTCAGTGAGCTGAGCATCGTGACAAAATGATTGCGAATGGTAAAAGGGAATGTGAGAATGCCATTGACACTTTCCTGTGCGTGCCCACGTGAACTGGCTTGTTCAAACAGAATGCCGATTGATCCTTCTACGTCAGGATAGGTTGAGCCTTTGCCATAGTAGAAATCGTCGTATCCTTCCTGAGTAAAGTAAAGAGATCCAATCTGATCGAGGGCCTTCGCGTGGTATTCACCCATTTTTCTGGTCAACTCCTGGTTGCGCTCTGGTGTAATGGGATTCACACGGGTCGGTTCACCGGGCATAAAAAAGAATGTAGCATTCGTGCCTTGCTCATGGTGGTCGGTGAGCACGTTGGGTTTCCACTGCTGAAACTTGGTGATGCGTGCGCGGGATTCAGGGAGTTGTGCCACCAGCCAATCCCTGTTAAGGTCAAACCAGTAATGGTTGAATCGCCCGCCTGGCCACGCTTCATTATGCTCCATGTCGTTGGGGTCCGGAGAGATGAGTTTACTCTTTCGCGAGTTGGCCCAGCCGGAGTGGCGTGTGAGTCCATCAGGATTGAAGCTGGGGTCGAAGAGTACGATGGTGTTTTGTAAGAATTTATCAATTTCGGGCCCTTGAGCGGCAGCCAGGTAGTAAGCCATCACGAGACCGGCGTTGGCGCCGCTGGGTTCATTGCCGTGGATGCTGCAACCGAGGTAAAAGACAACCGGAGCAGCCTTGGTGTCTACACTCCCGGATGTGGCTGGGTCAGAAAGTTTGAGATGCTCTGTTCTGATGGATTCTATTTTTTGATGATTGGCAGGTGAAGTGATGGTCAGCAGCAGCAGTGGTCTGTTTTCATACGTTTGTCCGGTAACTTCCAGGGAGATCCGGTCGGAAGCTTTGTCGAGGGCCATCATATAATTGACCAGTCGGTCGTGACTGATGTGCCATTCACCTACTTCATGTCCGACGACAGATGCCGGCGTTGGGATGGACGGGTTATAAGTGATTCCATCCGGGAGGTAATACGACAAATCAACCTGAGAAAAAGCGCTCAGGGATGAAATGGTAAAGGCCAATAAAATGCTGATTCTCTTCATAACTGCTTTAAGTAAAAGTTTAATACAACGTTACCATTATCCATGTTTTCAAGCAACAACAAGAACGGCCTCCGTGGCCTATATGAGGCTATTGTTAATATTTTGTTCGTAAGATTTAAACGGTCGATAAAACTATGCTAGATTGAATCGGATAGTTTTGCAACACCTTACATCACTTTTACAAATCACTTAATCCAAAGTATATGAGGAGAATTTTACTGATGACGGTTGCCATTCTGTTGACAGCGCCTTTGGGTGTGCTGGCGCAGGGTGTGACAACAGCCAGCTTGACGGGTATCGTCAAGGACAAGACCGGAGAGCTAATCCCCGGAGCCAACGTGGTAGCCACCCATGTGCCTTCCGGAACAACGTATGGATCAGCGACACGTGTAGACGGCCTGTACAACATCGAAGGTATGCGTGTAGGTGGTCCCTACACCATCAAAGTATCCTTCGTCGGCTACAAGGAGCAGGTTCACGAAGAAGTGTACCTCGAATTGGGCCAAACCATGGTACTCAACTATGACCTTATCTCCGAAGCGACAGAGCTTCAGGCGATTGTCATCACCGGTACTCAGGATGCCATCCTGAACTCAGAAAAGATTGGCGCCTCCTCCAACTTCTCCAACAGGCAAATCACCCGGTTGCCATCCATTGGCCGCGATTTCCGGGACATCACGCGCCTCACTCCACAGGCAGGCGGTAGCTCCCTCACTTTTGGAGGTCGCTCGAACCTGTACAACAACCTGACCATTGATGGTGCCACCATGAATAACGTTTTCGGATTGAACCCTCTTCCAGGTGGTCAGTCAGCAACAACGCCGTTTAGCATGGACGCCATTCAGGAAATGACCGTTTCTCTTTCTCCATATGATGTTCGCCAGGGTAATTTCACCGGAGCCGGTATCAGTGCGATCACACGAAGCGGTACCAATGAACTGAGCGGCTCTGCATACTATTTCTTCCGTTCCCAGAGTTTTGCCGGAACGAAAATTGACGGTGTCGAATCTCCGATTCCTGACTTCAATTTCAAGAACTACGGTATCCGTCTCGGCGGACCCATCATCAAAGACAAACTCTTCTTCTTTGTCAACGCAGAAATTGAAACGCGATCAGATCCATTCTATACGTTCCCGGTACGTCAAACCGGCGAAGCGAGCTCAAGCACTAATACCCAGGCTACCGATGATGAAGACCCGGCAACTGGTATGGCAGGCTTGAGGAACTTCCTCATCAATACCTACGGATATGATCCTGGTGTTTACAAGGATTTCAGCCGCGCCACAGAAAGCAAACGCTATGTGTTCCGGTTGGACTACAACATCAGCCAGAATCACAAGTTGATGCTGCGTGGTAACATCACCAACGCCTTCCAGGATCAGTTCCCCAGCGGATCCGGCGGTTTCACCGGAGGCCCTGCAGGTGGTCGCGGTAACAGCAACAACGTACTTTCTTTCTCATCTTCATTCTACCGCATCAACAACAACCAGTACTCAGGAACCCTCGAGTTGAACTCAACATTCGGTGGTGGCAAATTCGTCAACAACCTCGTTGTCGGTTATACAGCCATGCGCGACTTCCGTCAGAATGCCGGTGGTCTTGACGTGCCGGATATCGCAACGGTAGACATCCTTGGTCCCAACGGTCAGAACATGACAACATTCGGACCTGATCCTTTTACCAAGAACAACAAGCTGGATCAGGACGTCATTCAGTTCAATGACAACTTTACCATTTACATGAAAGACCACACGGTGACGTTGGGTACAGCCAATGAGTATTATCGATTCAACAACGTCTTTACTCAGGTTGTCAACGGTAACTACCGCTACAACAGTCTTTCTGACTTCTATGCTGATGCGGATCCGGCGACGACCGCAGCACAGCGCCCGGCTAACTACAACATTCAATATGTGTCTGTAGCAGGAGGACCTGACGCGACAGCGGCGAAGTGGAATGCTCTTCAACTGGGCTTCTTCGCACAGGATGTTTATAAAGGAATCAAGAACCTGACCATCACAGGAGGTCTTCGTGTTGATGTTCCGGTGTACCTGTCAGATCTTCCCAGGAACAACTACGTGAACTCCATCAATTTCAATGGAGAAAAACTTCGCGTAGGCGGTTGGCCGGAAGTAAGGCCACTGTTCTCTCCCCGGATTGGTTTCAACTTTGACGCCAACGGTGACAGGACGACGCAGATCCGCGGCGGTACCGGGATCCTCACCGGACGTATTCCTTTCGTTTGGTTGTCCAACGCTGTTAGCAATAAC
>JAEUUD010000021.1 GCA_016787625.1 Cyclobacteriaceae bacterium | reverse complement strand
AAAACTCAAGCCCTTGATCCAATAACATTTGTGCCTGAAGACTACCAGTGGAGCATTGTTGGAAGTGCCTCCTCTGTTGACTGGCCAGCCAATAACGACTGCGGTGCAGTCGGCGAGGATCTCGACCTTAATTACAGCGGATTTACCGCAGGAACGAACACATACACCTGGACAAGCAATGGGGCAATTGCCCTTATCCCTGGCCAGTTCAAGTTTAGAACCAACCACTGCTGGACATACAACAAAGGATACACAGGATTCACATCCATCACGGGCGATGGCGCCGCAGACATGAGCTCTAGCGGACCTGGTGACTTCAATTTTGTAACATCCACAACAGCTTCTTACATCATTAAAATCAAAACAACTGATGATGGCGCTACATGGACTATTGACTTCGACAAGCAATAAGCCATGAATTAAATGAAAATAAGCCTGAACGAATATTTGTTCAGGCTTATTTTTTTGTCCCTCTTTTCTTCGATCAACTCACAACCAGGAATTATGGCAAAACTCTACAAAAGTAGCCTCCTCAATAAGATTCTGTTCCTTGCCCTTATGCTAACAACGCACAGTGTATGGGCACAGGATCTAACTGTCAGAGGCAAGATCATCGACGCTTCCAATAACGAGGGCCTTCCCGGCGTGAACATCGTCGTGAAAGGGTCAGCATCCGGAACAACCACCGACATGGATGGTGCCTTCTCCATCAATGTGCCTGCCAATGGAACATTGGTGGTTTCATTTATCGGATACACCACGCAGGAACTCCCCGTTGATGGTCGAACCATCATCGATGTCTCTCTTGCACCCTCCGCCGAGCAATTATCTGAAGTAGTCGTCGTCGGTTACGGATCGGTTGAGAAAAAGGATGTTACCGGAGGTATTGCCAAAGTAAACTCCGGAGACTTTAATAAAGGATTGATCAACGGTGCCGATCAGCTGATCGCTGGCAAAGTAGCCGGCTTGCAGATTGTACCGGGCGCTGAGCCAGGAGGTGGAAGCGCGATCAGGTTGCGGGGTGTCTCCATCAACGGTGAGTTTCCTCTCGTTGTGGTGGATGGCGTACCGTTGGATGGCGGTGGCGGTGGAGTAATCGGCGGAAGAAACCCGCTGAGTCTCGTCAATCCTTCTGACATCGCCGACATGACGGTACTTAAAGATGCCTCCGCGTCAGCCATCTATGGCGCCCGCGGCGCAAATGGTGTGATCATCATCACGACCAAATCCGGAAAGGCCGGTAAGATGAAGATCAGCTATAATGGCTTCTACTCCATGTCCCTGCTTACCCGGAAGCCGGATTTTCTTTCACCCGAAGAATTCAGAGCTGCCATCAACGCAAAAGCGCCGCAGGAACTGCCCAATCTTGGAACAAACAACACCGACTGGATGAAGGAAGTTACGCAGGTGGCACAAAGTATGCAGCACACGGTTTCTCTTTCCGGAGGAAAGAACAAGACCAACTATTTTGGTTCAGTCAATTACCTTCAAAACTCAGGCGTACTCCGCTTTACAGAAAATAAGAAGCTCAATTTGTCGCTGAAGGTTGAACAAAAACTTCTGGATGATAACCTTACGTTGTCGCTCAATACCAAGAACACATTCACATCCGACTTATATGGTCCCAATGTCATGGGAACAGCGGCTGGTTTTGATCCTACGCGACCTGTGTTGGATCCTTCCAACACACTGCGTGGTGGTTATTTCCAGTGGCTTGAAACCCTTGCCCCCGCCAACCCGGTAGCCTCACAAGACCTCACCGATAATCACGGATCAACCTTCAGGACCCTGACCAACCTGATGGTACAGTACAACATTCCCTTCGTGAAGGGTCTTTCCCTAAAGGCAAACTTTGGCTATGACTACACCTCTGGTAAGTATACCGGGCTTACCCTTCCACAAGCCAAAGAAGGAGCGGATAACGGCGGAACAAAAATGATCCAGGACGAAACCAAAACCAATCAGCTGTACGAGTACTTTGCCACATACAAGAACACATTCAACAAACACGCCATTGAAGCAACCATCGGCTATGCCTGGCAGAATTTTAACAGGACATTCCAGCAAATTGCGGGTGACAGTGTTAAGGTGATTAATGGCGAGTATCAATACACCTATTCGATAGACACACTGAACTTTCCTGTTGAGAATCGCCTCATTTCCATGTTTGGAAGGGTGAATTATGAGTTCGATGGAAAGTACATCATCACAGGATCCCTTCGGCGCGATGGCTCAACCAAATTCGGACCGAGCAACCGTTGGGGCCTCTTCCCTGCCGTCGCAGTGGCGTGGCGTGTGCTTGAAGAAGGTTTCGCATCAGGACTTACCAATGTCTTCAACGAACTGAAGTTCCGTGTCAGCTATGGTGTAACCGGAAATGAGCAGATACCAGATTATCTGTACTCCACCTACTACTACCCCAGTTATACAGGAGCCTCCTATCAGTTTGGAAATGTCTACGAGCCCACCATCCGGCCTACCGGTGTAGATCCGAACATTAAGTGGGAAGAAACGGTTTCCACCAACATTGGTATGGATGCTGGCTTCTTCGGAGGTCGTCTCACAGCCTCGTTGGATTTCTACAATAAGGATGTCAATGATCTGATTTTCAAAGTCGCCGTTCCGGCTGGAAGTAATCTCTCTGACCGTGTCTTCACCAACATCGGACAAGTGAATAACAAAGGTGTTGAACTTGTACTTAGCGGCGTCGTTGTTGATCGTCCGGATTTCAAGTGGAACCTGGGTTACAACATCTCATATAATAAGAACGTGATTGTCAAGCTCGACAACCTCATTGGCGACAACCTCAAGAACTTTGCGGGCTATGAAAGCGGCAGCATCGCTGGTGATGTTGGCCAGACCATTCAGCGCCGCAAGGTAGGCGAAGCGGTCGACGCCTATTATGTATATCAACACAAGCGCAACCCTGACGGAAGCCTCGTTCTGGACGTTGATGGAGACGGATTTCAGGAGGACATTGAAATGTACAATGACATCAACAACGATGGTATTATTAATGAGAACGACCGGGTCATCTACAAGAAGCCCAACCCCGATGTGTTGATGGGGCTTACCTCCAATACAACATACAAGCGTTGGGATCTTTCGTTTACCCTAAAGGGCAGTTTTGGCAACTACATGTATAACAATGTGGCCTCTGCCAACGGATTTTTTCAGCGCCTGACTCAGGTGGTGACCAATAATATCCACGCAACAGCCTTCGAGACAAATTTCAAACAGAAACAATCCTTCTCTGACTATTACGTTCAGGATGGATCTTTTGTAAAACTCACCAATGTCAGCCTCGGATATAACTTTCCTGACTTTTCATTTGGAAGAGTGAGGGCCTATCTGGCAGCGCAGAACGTATTTACCATCACCAAGTACAAAGGCGTTGATCCGGAAATTTTCAATGGAATTGACAACAACCTCTACCCCCGGTCCATTACCATGTCGATCGGTGTTGATGTAACATTTAAATAACGGAGCCATGAAAAAAATAGCATTACTCTCCATCCTTATCTTCGGAGCCTGCACCGACCTCGACCTCAAGCCAGCCAATGGTGATGTCGACTCTGTCGTCTTCAAGGATTTTGACTCCTATAAAAAATACCTCGCGAAAGTATACGCCGCCTTCTCCCTCACAGGTCAACAGGGCCCCAGTGGACAACCCGACATCACCATTGTCAACGATGAAGGGTTCACCAGCTACATCCGCTCCTACTGGAAAGTGCAGGAATTGACTACGGATGAGGCTGTGATAGCATGGACAGACGCAGGTATTCAGGATTTGCACAGGCTGAGCTGGAGTTCTACCAACCAATTTGTGCGCGTGCTCTACTACCGCATCTTCTATATCATCGCCTACGCCAACGATTTTATTGGTCAGTCTACCGATGAACTGCTTACTGAACGCGGAATGACGGATGCTCAGAAAAATGAGATCAGGGTGTTCCGCGCCGAGGCCAGGTTCCTTCGCGCCTTAGCATACTGGCATGCATTGGACCTCTTCCGCAATGTGCCCATCATCACTTCCATTACGGCGGCTCTGCCTGTACAGGCAACACCGGAGGATTTATTTGCTTTCATCGAAGAGGAATTGGTGGCCATCGAAGCGGATATGGCGGAACCGATGGCCAATGAATACGGCCGCGCTGATAAGGCAGCCAACTGGATGCTCCAGGCGAAAATGTTCCTCAATGCCGAATCTATGGGAGTCACCATCAGTGGAGGCCGTAACCCATACACAGAATGCGCAGCCAACTGCCAGAAGATATTTGATGCTGGCTACTCCCTCGCACCGAACTATCGCGAGCTTTTCATGGCAGACAATCACCGGTTTGCAACGAGTGAAATGATCTTCGCCCTGCCGCAGGATGGTATTTCTTCACAAAGCTGGGGTTCCACAACATTCCTTGTTCACGGTGCATTAGGAAAGAGAATGGTTGACAAGAAAGATGATGCCGACAATACCACCAATTACCCAACGGAGGATGTTGACCTGTATGGAGTTTCTGGTGGCTGGGCAGGCATGCGAACAACCAGTGTTATGGTTGATCACTTCAGTGATGGTGTCGCTGTGCCTTACACAGAGGATCCACGTGGTGTGTTCTACACAAACGGTCAGACACTCGCTATCGCTGATGTTCTTGACTTTGCGCAAGGCTATGCTGTACCGAAATTCTCTAACCTCACTTCTACCGGGCAGAAAGGTTCCAACGTCACCCACTGTGATACCGACTACCCGCTCTTCCGCCTGGCTGACGCGTACCTCATGTACGGCGAGGCTGTTCTCCGTGGAGGTACTGGTGATCTTAATGCTGCAACGAATTACTTCAATCTGCTCAGGGAGCGTGCTTATGGAAGTACCGCTGGAAACATCAGCGTTGGAACCATTGACCTTGATCTCATTCTTGATGAGCGCGTGCGCGAATTGCATTGGGAAGGAACCCGCAGGATCGATCTCATCCGCTACGGTTACTTCTCCAACCGCATTCCGGGATCAGAAAGATTGTGGCCGTGGAAAGGCGGCGAAGCGGATGGCGTTTCCGTCAACAAGCATCTCGAAATCATGCCGATTCCATCGTCTGATCTTGAAGCCAACCCCAACCTCGTACAGAACGACGGGTACTAGAACAGTCAGGCCAACGCAACGCATAAAGACCGTCTCCTCAGGGCGGTCTTTTCTTTTCTTACTGTACGGGCATAACATGCAGGTGGAGGTCTGCGTAATAAGGTGAGTAATATTGTCATTAACTTGCCGCTCTTCCATGAAGGATACTAACTGGCGATCTCCCTTGATGACCCGCTTGCTCATTTTTGCAGGTACGGTGTTCGTTTTCGGAATCCTGATTGCCAGCAACACGTCATCCTACATACTCGCCGCCCTGGTATTGGCCGTCATTTTTCAGATCGTCAGGCTGGCTCACATCCTGACGGAACTACCAGGCAGCGCTGAAGCTGGGCCTGGTCCGGACCTCGCTTCAATCACCTTCGACGAAGCAAGTCAAACGTTTAAAACCAATGCGAACGATTCTTCGACCTATTCACTGAGCAAAAAGATGAACGAAGCCCTTGCTTCCTCTAAACAAAATCGACGGGACAAGGATTCAGACTATCAGTTCTTCCGGAATATTGTTCAACATGTAGGGATAGGACTGCTTACGTTCAAGAAAGACGGCGTCGTTCAGATCATCAACAGTGCCGCACGCAAGCTCCTCAGGGTAGGACAAATCCAGAACATCAGCCAACTCAATGACAACAGTCCAACACTGGTTGAAGCCTTTCAGAAGCTCAAGACCGGCGGCAGGGAACTCATTCGACTGAAGATTGGCGACGATGCCGTTCAACTCTCCGTGTTTGCTATAGAACTTACCTTACGGGGTGAGGAGATCAAACTGATCTCTATGAGCAACATCCAAAGTGAATTGGAAGAAAAAGAAATGGAAGCGTGGCAGAACCTTGTGCGGGTGCTCACTCACGAAATCATGAACTCTGTGACGCCCATTTCATCCCTGGCAGTCACCGTCGAGGAAGAACTTCACAAACAGCTCCAAACAAATAATGCCGGACTGGAAAAGAGTGAACTGGAGGACATGCATCTTTCCCTGCAAACCATCAGTCGAAGAAGTGAAGGCCTCATTCGGTTTGTCAAGGAATTCAGGAGCCTGACACAGGTTCCCCAGCCTCGATTGGGTGAAATCGCCATCCAACCCATGTTGGAAGAGATGGCCATGCTCCACAAGAAAGAACTCAGCGACCGGGGGATAACCCTTACAACAAGTACAGAGCCTCCACAGCTCACAGCGCTCGCCGATAAGAATATGATCGAACAAGTTCTCATCAACCTGATCAAGAATGCCATTCAGGCATTCGACGAGCAGACCGAAAAGCGCATTGAACTCATCGCCAACATCAGCGATAAAGGAAGGCCGGTCATCGCCGTTCGTGACAATGGCCAGGGCATCGATCCTGAAGCGCTCGAGAAGATTTTTATTCCGTTTTTCTCAACCAAGAAGTCAGGCTCCGGTATAGGGCTCAGTTTGTCCAGACAAATCATGCGCGTACACGAAGGGCGTATCACGGTTAAGTCTACCCTGGGAGAAGGCACAGAGTTCTTGCTTAAATTTTAGCGTTTTTTCCTACATTTGACGGCTATGCAGATGATCCAGAAGAAAATTACTTCAATCCTTACCGACAAAATTGGAATCCCTGAGTCCGAAATCACTACGGATGCCAGTTTTGTTAAAGACCTTGGAATCGATTCATTGGATTACGCAGAACTGGTCATGGAATTTGAGCAGACTTTCGATATCAAAATTCCGGATGATGATGCCGACAAGCTGCAGACGATCGGCCAGGCAGTAGCCTACATTCAGGATAAGTTGGATAAAGCGGCCAAGTAAGACTGCCCCGGCTTCCATCACTCTATAAGTCAGTCCATACAATTATCTTTGTGCCTGCACATCCGCATGGCTGAAAAGGTTTTCTTCATCGTCAATAAATACTCAGGAAAGGGGTTTCAAAAATCCGTTGAAGGTGAAATTATTGATGCCTGCGAAGCTCTGGGAATTGAAGCAACCATTGAATACACGAAGCACCGCGGACATGCCACAGAGCTTGCCCATGAAGCGGTTGCCCTGGGTTTCGAAAGGATCTTTGCCCGAGGTGGCGACGGGACAATGAATGAAGTTGCCCGGGCGCTCGTGCACACACCGGCTGCCCTCGGATTGCTCCCGGCAGGTTCGGGGAATGGCCTTGCAAGACATCTTTGCGTTCCTCTTGTTCTCTCCAAGGCCCTCGACCAATTAAAAAACTATCAGATTCTTCCTATCGACACTTTGCTCATCAATGGTGGTCTGTCGATCAATGTATCAGGTTTTGGCTTTGACGCTCATGTCGCCAGCCAATTTGGCAAGAACGGCCAACGAGGACTTGCTGGCTACTCCAAGCTTGTGTTGGGTGAGTTCTTCCGTTATCAGGAATTTGACATTAGGGCTGAGGCTGACGGGAAGGTTGTTACACACCGTGCGTTTATGGTTGCGTTGGCGAATGCTTCTCAGTTTGGAAACAATGCCCTCGTATGCCCCGATGCCTCTGTGAGTGATGGCGTTCTGGATGTTTGCTTCATTCGACGGATACCGATTTCTTCTGCCGTTCAATTCATCATGAAAATGTTCCGCGGCAAGATTGAAGAGTCGAGGTTTGCCACCATCCTGAAGGCCAGGCATTTTGTTGCCGAGCTTTCCTCCCCTCAACCTCTCCATCTGGATGGTGAACCAATCCCACCCTCCAACCGGTTTGAAGTTCAAATCCAACCCGCTTCCCTTCGCGTTGTTGTCCCCCGGCTTGACTAGCCGTTCAAAGCAATCAAATTCTACTGAATGCATCGAGGAACCATCCGAGGAAACGCCGGAAGGCAAGGCGATGTTTTCCCTATATTTGACTTAACTCAAAAACCGTCATATGAAACAACGCCTTCTCGTCCTCATCCTTTCTACCCTTGCCATAACCGTTCACGCGCAGTCCATTACATCGTCAGACTATGCTCGTGCGGTGAGCTTCATGTGGGACAATGTCAATAACAAGAAGGCATTCAACATGGCGTTGACACCTAATTTCTTCCCGGATAGCACAGGGTTCTGGTTTACAAGCTATTCTGCAAACAATAAAAGTTACGAGCAGATTACATTCAAGCCACTCAAGCGGTCTCCACTGTTTGACCATGGCAAGCTTGCCGCTCAACTCGGTGAAGCCCTGAAAGAGTCCATCGACTCAAAGGCATTGCCTCTGGAAAACCTGAAGTATGTGAGTCCTACTTCCATTGAATTCACTGCGAAGCGCAAGAACTTTCATTGGAATAACCAAACCGGTTCATTGACAGGAAAATTTGATATGCAAGGACCAGCCAATCCGCTTGAATCAAAATCACCTGATGGAAAGTGGATTGCATACTCGGAAAACTACAACCTATATATCAAGTCAACCACCGGCGGCGAAGTGAAACAGCTAAGTACAAAAGGAGCCAAGAATTATGAATACGCAAGTTTCTACGGCTGGAGTGACATCATCGAAGGTGAAAGCGGCGAAAGGCCCAAACGGTTTTCGGTCAATTGGTCACCTGATTCAAAGTACATTCAGACATCGATCTGTGATCTGCGCTTTGGCCGCAAGATGTACCTGCTGGATTGGGGCGTTGATACCCTCTATCGTGCCCGCCTGCTCTCCTATTATCGCGGTTCTCCCGGCGATACGACCGTGGTCCACCTAGTTCCTATCGCCTTTGATATCAGCTCAGGGAAAGAAATACGGTTGAAGATGCCACGGGTAGCCCACGAGAATGGTTATGGTTTCGAGTGGCTAACCCAGTCAGGTACCGGATTGCTGCGATACAATGAGCGTGGCTTTCAAAAGGCGCAACTGATCAAGGTTGACCTCAAGAATGATTCCCAGGAAACTTTGTTCACCGAATCCAGCAACACCAATATCGACGGGTTCTCCTATTTCCTATCCGACAAGCAGGAAAAACTGGTCATCACCTCTGAAAAAAGCGGTTGGAAACATCTCTACGCGCTTGACATCAAAACGAAAGCGCTCAAACAACTCACCAGTGGATCGTATTTTATCAATTCCGTAGTCGACATTGCCCCCAAAGACGGACTAGTATACTTTCTTGCCTCTGGTAAAGAGCCGGGAAAGAATCCATATCAGCAGTATCTCTATAGCATTTCACTGGATGGGAAAAATCAAAAATTGCTCACCCCTGAAGATGGGAATCATGATATCTACCCTTCTCCGGATCTCAGGTTTTTTGTAGACGTCTATTCAACACCTCAGAGCCCAACCGTCAGCGTGTTGCGTGAGATGAAGACAGGTAAGATTGTGTCAGACATCACCAGGGCCGACATTTCAGGGCTGAAAGAAATGAAATGGTCTGCACCAGAGTCGTTTACGGCCCTTGGTAAGGACGGTAAGTCAACCATTTATGGATTGCTGTGGAAACCCGTTGGATTCGACCCATCGAAGAAATATCCCATCGTCGACAACAGTTACACCGGACCGCACGGGCAAATTGTACCACGGACATTTTCAAGGGCCGTGGGTATCAACAACCAGCCGCTCGCCGAACTCGGCTTTATCGTTATGATGGTGGATGGCCTAGGTACTGCAGGAAGGTCAAAAGAGTTTCACAACCATTCGTACAAGAAGATGGGATACAACCTCGAAGACCATGTCCGCGCGATTCGGCAGTTGTCAAAGCAGTACAGTTGGATCGATACAACCCGTGTAGGGATTTTCGGTCACTCAGCAGGCGGCTATGACGCAGGGCATGCCATGGTGCAGTACCCTGATTTCTACAAGGTGGCGGTGGCAAGTTCTGCTGACCACGACTTCAGGATGGAAAAGGCCTGGTGGCCCGAAATGTACATGGGCTGGCCTGTGGACTCCGCTTATCATCAGCAGTCGACCATCACCATGGCTTCAAAACTCAAAGGCAAACTGTTGATCACCCACGGGGGCATCGATGAGAACGTTAATCCATCTGCCACCTTCAAACTTGCGGAGATGCTCGTGCGTGCCGACAAACAGTTTGACATGCTTATTTTCCCCAGCCAGCGACATGGCTACGTGGGGCCACAGCAGTTCTACTTTACCAAACGCCGCTGGAATTACTTCGTCGAACATCTGCGGGGCGACAAACCTGTTTGGGATTTTGCCTGGAAGTAAGTTTAGCTGTTAACGCCGATCATCGTGGAAGCGCTTGACCTGTTCGTTGATGAGGTGCTAGGGTTCTTCTCTCTGAGTGGACTCATTGATTTAATCAGATCCGGCAACTACGATTCACTCAGGACCTGGGCAGGGCTTACCAAAGCCATTTCCCCGCTCATACCTGTCATTGTCATCATCGAATTGCTCATGGCCGTGTTCAAGCGCCGGTTTCATGCGCTCGAATACCGCATCCCATTACTTACCTACCTCTTCAATCGTGTGGCCGGCAGGTACATCTCTCTTGGCGTCATCGGATTCTGCATCGGATGGCTTCAGCCGATAAAGCTCGCTTCGGTTCCATTAACCTGGTACGGATTCATCATCGGATATATTATCTGGGAGTTCTCACACTTCATTTATCATTTTCTTGCTCATAAAGTCAGGCTGTTCTGGTGTCTGCATTCCACGCACCATGCACCTGAACGGATGAACCTTTCCGTGACCTACACCCACTTTATCCTTGAAGCGCCCTATGCAGACTTCATACGGACGAGCATTTGTATATTCTTAGGCGTTGATCCGGTCATGCTCTTTGCCATTATGTTCGTCGATGGCACCTGGGGAGGATTTATTCATGTTGGCGAGAACTTTATGAAGGATGCCCGCTTTGGTTTTCTCAGGCACATCGTCCTTACTCCGTCTCATCATCGGGTTCACCATGCGCGCAATCCGCTCTACATGGACACCAATTTTTGCAATCTGCTTAACATTTGGGACCATGTGTTCAGAACCTATCAGCCTGAAGTCAACATCGACATACAGTATGGCATTACGCGCGATGTCAATACCAAAAATTTTCTTGATGTTTATTTCGGTGAATTCTATTACCTCATGAAAGATGTGATGATGGCACCCGGCCTGAAGAACAAAATACTATACGTCTTTATGCCACCGGGATGGAGTCACACAGGAGAGCATCGCACCGCGTTCCTGATGCGCCAGGAGTTCATTCAGCGCAACAAGCAGGCTACATAAACTTGTGCTATATTCGATGACTAACTGTATATCACCATGCCCAAATACATCATCGAACGCGAGATTCCCGGCGCAGGAGCGAAAAGCTAAAGGCCATTTCACAGAAATCGAGAGAGGTACTTTGCCAGTTAGGTACTGATATTCAGTGGATTCACAGCTATGTGGCTGGCAACAAGATCTACTGCATTTATCTGGCAGCCAATGAGGAATTGATCCGTGAGCATGCCAAGCGTGGAGGTTTTCCCGCCAATAGCATTACCGAGGTCACGAACATCATTGAGCCGCTGACGGCGGAGTAGACCTACCAATAGAATAAGCTGTCGTCGCCTGCCTGGATTATCCTGTGAAGCAGTATCCGCAACCACGCTCCTGAGCCCGGCCGAGCGCCCAAACGCCGGAAGGAACCAGTTGAATGCCCGGTAGAAGGGCTGACATGAACTCCTTTCTGACTTCAGCGGGATCCACATTGTTTTTGGCAGCAAGCACATTAACAGTCTTTGTGATCGCTGTGTTGCAAACACAGAACATCACACCGCTCGCCTGGAGCTCATTGATGCCGATCGCAATGGCGCCGACGCCAGGTACCTTGTATTCATCCGGGGCCGGATTGGAAAATGGATTGCGAAGAGAAGCAGTCTTCGTTGCCGGGTCGTTGGCCTTGAACATTTCTCCAAACTTGTACTTGTCCCAAAGCTTACTTTCAAATGCATAACCAATTGCTTCATGCCTCAGCACCACAACAATGCTGCAGTCCTTCTCTGGGGTACCCGTTGCTACGTTGCTGTTCAGGAATACACGCGGCCAGGCAAAAGGAAATATCTCATGCGCCCTCGGGACATCAAAAACCATCTTGTGCTTTCCCTTGATTTGATTGAACCATGCATCAGGGTCTCCCTGAGCCTGAGGCCATTCGGCGGCGCCAGCAGGAATCGCTACACCGAGGGTCGATATTCCCAGGGCCGCCGCTCCTGTTGCCAATGATCCGAGAAACTCCCGTCGATCATTCTTTGAATTCTCTGTGTTGTTCATGATGTTATTGGTTTCTGTTTTGGTTGACAATCAAATCATCAGGGGTTTACAAATATGCTGTTACACGGCGATTAATCAAACCCATTGATCACTAGTTTTGAAAAATTGCCGTTTCGAATTACTTCAAAATGAAGTACCTTATCGGCCCATGTCTCATGATATGAGAAATACCCCAGGTCGATCCCGAACCAGTCTCTCTTCCAGCCAATTAGGAAGCAGTCTGGTTGCCGTAAACGGAAACCTTCCTCCTTCATGAGGCTGCAGTTCCTTACTTCCTGCTTTATTCTTATCTCGCTGGGGTCCGGCTATGCTCAGGAATCTGACCTTGACAGCCTGAAGAAGGTACTGGCTGCTTCAAAAAATGACACCTTACGTCTGATCCTTTCTGGTACGATTGCCAACGGTTACTCTGAAGTTAATCCCGACAGCGCCTACCGCTATGCGGACCAGATGCTTCAGGTGACGAGACTTCTCGATTTGCGCATGGAAGAAGCCGTTGCACTTGGTGAAATAGGTTATGCCCTTCTCAACATGGGCAATTATCCGCGATCCTTGCAGGCACTGTTGCAATCCATCTCCATCACGGAAGATGCGTCTTGTGAGCGCAATGTTCTCACAGAAAAGTACCCCGCCAGTGACGAGTTTACTGACAGGTCTCAGTCACCACGGATGCAACGTCTCAACAGGCTGAGCCGTGTTCAGCAATACGCTGCCATTCTTTATGGAAATTCAGGCAACTACGAGAAGGCGATAACGTTCTATCGAAAAGCCATCCCCAATGCTGAGGCTGCTGGCAGCTTACAAATCCTCAGTATAACCTATACCACCCTTGGCCGAACATATCTTTCATTAAATAAGAAAGACTCGGCCCTTATCTACCTGCAGAAAGGATATGACTATGCGATCGAGGCAGGGTACAAGCGCTACCAGGGAAGTATGCTCCTCAATATCGGACGTGTATACCTGTCGATGGGGCAACAAGAACTGGCCAAGCAGTATTTTCAAAGATCACTCAGGCTTAGCACGGACTACAATTATTACCGCGGGGTTGTCGCCAGTAACCTGGCACTTGCCGACCTTTACAAGATCTCAAAGATGCGCGACTCCTCCTTATATCACATTAAGAAGGGGTTGGTTACCGCCACGTATCTCAATGGTCCTGACTTGCTATTGCGTTCCTATACCGCGATGGCAGGGTACTATCAGGGCATAAATAGCGACAGCACAGTCAAGTATCAGGCGCTCGTCATCAAAATCAACAATGAAATATTCAACGCCAAGCAAGTACAGCAGTTCCAGAACATAGATTTTGATGAACAACAGCGACTGAAAGAAATGGAGACAACAGAACGGGAATTTCAGGCACGGCTACGGACCAATTTATTGCTTGGAGGAATTTTCACACTCGTTGTTATTGCATTCTTTCTTTACAGAAACAACAGGACCAAACAAAAGGCTAAACAGCACATCGAGAAGGCCTACGAGCAACTCAAGGCTACCCAATCGCAACTGATTCAGTCTGAAAAGATGGCAAGTCTTGGTGAACTCACTGCAGGGATTGCGCATGAAATTCAAAACCCGCTGAATTTTGTCAACAACTTTAGTGAAGTAAGTACCGAATTGGTTGACGAATTGAATGACAGTATAAAAGACGGCAACCTTCAGGCAGTCACTGGTTTGGCAAGCGACTTGAAGCAAAACCTTGAGAAGATACTACATCATGGCAAGCGCGCTGATGGCATCGTCAAGGGGATGCTACACCATAGCAGGAACAGCAGTGGCATCAAGGAGCCTACAGATATCAACGCCCTGGTTGATGAGTACCTCAGGTTGGCTTACCATGGCCTCCGGGCCAAAGACAAGTCATTCAATGCAGCTATGCACAGCGATCTTGATCCTGGTGTCGGAAAGGTCAATGTTATCCCTCAGGATCTTGGACGTGTTATCCTTAACCTGATCACAAACGGATTTCATGCTGTATCACAGAAAAAGAAAACTTCCGGCAACGGGTTTGAGCCTTCTGTTACAGTAATTACGCGGCGCACCAGCACTCACCTGCAGATCATCGTTAAGGATAACGGAGATGGAGTCCCTCAGAACATACTGGATAAGATCTTTCAGCCATTCTTCACCACCAAGCCCGCCGGACAAGGTACTGGTCTTGGGCTTAGCATGAGTTATGACATCATCACTAAAGTACATGGAGGCACCATTGATGTTGATACAAAAGCAGGAGAAGGTTCGTCTTTTATCATCACCATACCGATTAACGCATGATGAAAATTTTAGTCGTAGACGACGAACGCGACATCCAGGCCTTATTTGAACAACGGTTTCGTAAAGAGATAAAAGAAGAGCGCGTCCAACTGTATTTTGCTTTCTCTGGCGAGGAAGCACTGGAGTGCTTAAAGAAAATGGAGCACGAAGCAGTGCTTATCCTCTCCGATATCAACATGCCCGGAATGAATGGCTTTCAACTTCTCGAAGCGGTCAAGAAAAAATACCTGAAACCACCTCCTGTGGTCATGATGATTACCGCATACGGCGATTCTGAGAACCATCGCATGGCTACAGAGCTTGGTGCTGATGACTTTCTTACCAAGCCCGTTGATTTCAGCATCTTGAAGGAAAAACTCAACTTGACTGGCGCATGACGAAGATTCTTGTTGCCGATGATGAAGCAGACCTGGAAGCGCTCATCCTGCAAAAATTCAGGCAGAAGATACGTGATCAGCACTACACATTCGTGTTTGCCAGCAACGGGATCGATGCTCTGAAGAAACTGGAGGAACATCCGGATATCGAAATCGTTCTCACCGACATCAACATGCCGGAAATGGATGGCCTTACGCTCCTTGGCAAACTCACAGAGGTGGCGCCCCTCTCCCGCGCCGTCATGGTCTCCGCCTACGGCGATATGGACAACATCCGCACCGCGATGAACCGAGGCGCATTTGATTTTGTGACCAAACCTGTGAATTTCGATGACCTCGAGGTGACCATGCAAAAGACCATCCGTCACGTAGCCCAGGTCCGCGAAACCTTGGCTGCCATAAGGGAAAACAATATCCTCAAGATGTATGTCGATGAGACGGTACTTAAATTCATGGGTAGCCGGGAATTTGAATCTTCACTCACCGCCAACGAAACGATCGAAGGGAGCATCGCCTTTATTGATATCTGTGGGTTCACCGCCATCAGTGAACGAGAACCAGCTGATACAGTGGTTAAGCTCCTCAACAAGTATTTTGACCTCATTGTCAAAGAGGTGATCGCGCAAGGTGGATATGTTGACAAATTCATGGGTGACGCTGTCATGGCTGTTTTCAGGGGTGACTATCACCTCGACCGCGCTGTCGATGCGGCACTCGCTATCAGGACCAAACTCGAACCCATTCCCGCTGAATTTAGTTTTAAACCCAATGTGTCCATCGGCATTGACAGTGGCGAAGTTGTTTCTGGAAATATTGGGTCAGGATCATTGAAGCGTCTTGACTATACCGTCATTGGCGATGTGGTAAACACAGCCAAGAGACTCCAGGGTGCCGCCGGGCCTGGTCAGATTTTTATCACTGAAAAGTCATACGAAAAAATCAAGAAGTCGTTTACCTGCGAAAAAATCGGTGATATCGTCATGAAAAATAAGGCCAATCCGGTTGCCGTATTCCATGTGGTGGAATAGCCTCAACGTTGCCCAAACGGTGACCCGGAACGGGATGATTGCCTTTACCCTGTTGCAAGCATTCCTTTCATTTGGACAAAGTGCACCAACGCCATCAGCCATAGGTCCTGCCGTGTTCCTTAACATGGATCAGGCGCAACTAGACGCTGCATACACACAAAGTGTTTGGGCGCCAAATCTCCGCGAAGTTCTTGCCAGATATAAATCAAGGAGTGATGCCTTCCTGGCAAAGGGTATCAAGTCCAGACGCGTCATGTATGGACATGTCGAGCCTGAAGGGATGGACGTTTACATACCTGATGGGTCGCAACCATCCAATGGCAAAATCCTCATCTTCATTCATGGCGGCGCATGGTCGGGAGGACTGGCGTCGGAATACGCTTTCCTGGCAGAACCATTTCTGAATGCAGGTGTTATCGTGGTCGTCCCTGACTTCAGCAAGGCACAGGACCCTGAAAGCGGCCTCTTGCATATGGCTGATCAAGTAAGAAGAGCGGTGGCCTATTGTTTTCAGCACGCAAGTGATTTTGGCGGTAACCCTTCGGAACTATACTTATCAGGGCATTCCTCCGGCGGACACCTTGCCACCGTTGTTGCCACAACGGATTGGTCTGTATTCAACTTGCAGGACTTGAAAATCAAAGGACTGCTTACCTGCAGCGGCATGTATGATCTGAGACCAGTGAGATTATCGTCGAGAAGCAAATTCATCAGCTTCACAGATGAGGTAGAGCAATCCTTGAGCCCTCAGCGCCATTTACTTTTCCTGTCGGCAAAGACGACCGTCGTTTACGGTTCAGCAGAGTCACCTGAATTCAAGCGTCAAGGAATTGATTTTTTTGGTGCCGCCATGAAAATGAGTAAAAATGTAAGCATGGTCGAGGCCATCGGCTATAACCATTTTGAAATACTGGAAACCATGGCTGATAAAAATGGATTGCTCTGCAAGGAAATGCTCACGCTGATGGGCCTACTGAAATAAGGATACACGTTACATAAACATCTCTATATGAAAGTCACATCGTTTGTCAGCTTTTTATTCAATCTCCTCATCGTTACATCCGTCATCGCTCAGCAAAAAACTGAAGTCGAGTATGCTGAAATGAAACAGAAGAAACTGGCTGAAAAATCTCCCTTTGAGAAAATCATCGATCGCGAATTACCAGCAAGCATCATTTATGAGAATGAGTTTGTCATTGCCTTTATCCCGCTTAGGCCGCAAGCACCTGTCCATTATTTGATTGTACCGAAAAAGAGAATCAATACCGTCAACGATGTGTCAGAATCAGATTTGATCATCATGGGCCACCTTTTTCTGGCTGCGAAAAAGGTAGCAGAGAAAACAGGGGTAGCAGAAACTGGATATCGTCTTGCCGTTAACACCAACCGTGATGCCGGCCAAAGTGAGTTTCATCTTCATATGCACCTGCTTGGGGGCACATTCGTCGGTCCGATGACCAATAAGGTTGCTGAAAAATAGCCCTGCCGGAAACATTTCCGGATCGTCATTGTTTTATCTCCGATGACTCCCACAGGCGCCAGACCTTCCGATACACACATCGACAAGGACACCACGATCTTCTGGTTTAGGCGTGACCTGAGGTTGGATGACAATACCGGCCTTTATCAAGCATTAAAGGACAATCCCCATGTCCTTCCCATATTCATCTTTGATACCAATATTCTTGACAAGCTGGAAGATAGGTCTGACGCAAGGGTATCCTTCATCTACCAATGTCTCGAAGGCCTTCAGCGTGAGCTTTGTGAAGCAGGATCCACCCTTGTCGTGCTGCATGGTTCACCCCTGGACATTTTCGGGCAACTAAACCCAGCAGCGGTCTATGCGAATCATGACTACGAACCGTATGCAAGAGAGAGGGATGATCTGGTGAATGCTGAACTGAAAAAGAAGGGCATACCCTTCAGGACATTCAAAGACCAAGTCGTGTTTGAGAAGGATGAAGTCGTTAAAGATGACGGATCACCATATACCATTTTCACACCGTACAGCAGAAAATGGAAAGAGAACCTTGATACCGTTAACACAAAGTCCGTCAACATCAGACCTCTCCTTAAGAATCTAAAACAACTTAAACCGCTTTCCCTCCCATCGTTTCATCAGATGGGCTTCAAGCAATCCGCCATCTCATTCCCTGCCAGGGTTATACGAACAAAGATCATCGATCAGTATGATCGACAAAGGGACTTCCCCGGTATTGAAAGCACAACCAAATTAAGTGTTCATCTCCGATTTGGTACAGTCAGCATTCGTCACCTGGTCAGGGTTGCTCAACAGAAAAATGAAACCTGGCTCAACGAACTGATATGGCGCGAATTCTATCACATGATACTCTGGCACTTTCCCCATGTTGCCGAACGATCATTCAAACCCGCCTATGATCGGATCGTGTGGAGAAACCATCCGGAAGAATTCAAACGCTGGTGTGAAGGCCAGACAGGCTATCCCATTGTTGATGCAGGCATGCGTGAGTTGAATACGACGGGCTTTATGCACAACAGGGTGAGAATGATCGTTGCCAGCTTCCTCACCAAGCACCTGCTCATTGACTGGCGCTGGGGGGAAGCCTACTTTGCCTCCAGGCTCCTCGACTACGACCTCGCGGCAAACAATGGGGGCTGGCAATGGGCGGCTGGGTGCGGATGTGATGCAGCCCCATACTTCCGGGTGTTCAACCCATCCATTCAAACCGAAAAGTTCGATCCCAAGCGGGTGTATATCCGCAAGTGGGTGCCTGAATTTGAAACAGCCGGTTACCCTCGTCCTATGGTTGATCACGCTATGGCCCGCGAGAGGGCACTGGCAACCTACAAGGCTGCTTTGGAGTAAAGCATTTAAACAATCTGGCCCGCCGGTTGTTTCAGTGGTAGATGAAAACCTACCAGATCATCCGGAAACAATTCCTTCCAATAGATCTTGAGACGAGCTGGGCCTTTTTCTCATCTCCGGGAAATCTGTCCGTCATTACACCCCCCAGGATGAGGTTTCAGATCATGGCGCAATCAGGGGGTGACAAAATGCGTGAAGGTCAAATGATTGTCTACCGAGTCACCGTCTTGCCACTGGTACGACTCACATGGGTCACCGAAATTGTCCGTATGGAAGAGCCACTCACATTTACCGATGAACAGCGAAAAGGGCCATACTCCCTTTGGAGGCATCGGCACCAGTTTCAAAAAGTACCCGGCGGGATAGAGATGACGGATACCATCGAGTATGCCATTCCCTTCGGCTGGCTTGGGCAGCTGGCGAATTATCTGTTTGTCGCCCGTGAAGTAAACCGTATTTTTGATTATCGCTTCAGGATCCTTGAAACCCGATTCAAGAATACATGATTGAATCCACGCCGGCCACCATTGCACTTTGCTCATTGATTGTTATTGGGACCTTCCTTTTCTGGGAGTTTGTTGCATGGTTCTCCCACAAGTACATCATGCATGGCATACTTTGGGTCTGGCATCGGTCGCACCACACCGTACATCACCATGCCCTTGAAAGGAACGACCTGTTCGCTGTTGTCTTCAGCATCCCTTCCATAGCCCTGATCTACTATTTCAGTCTGGTTGTGTACAATCCATATTGGATCGCCGTTGGCATCGGAATTTTCTGCTATGGACTGTTCTACGTTGTATTTCATGACATCATTGTCCATCAGCGCATACGGTGGAAGCCAGCCAATCGCAGCAAGTACCTGCAACGGATGATCCATGCACACTACATCCATCACAGCCGTCATACCAAAGAAGGTTGTGAAGCCTTCGGTTTTCTGTACGCTCCAAAGAAATATGAGCCGTCAGACTTCTCTTTCAGGTCTGACAGACACCAAACCCAATAGGCGAAACAAGGCTCATGCAATCCTATTTGTACCTCTTCATCGATCTGGCATCCATCCTTCTCCCTCTTCTCTTTAGCTTTCATCCGAAGATATCTCTCGCACATCAGTGGAGGTCATGGCTCCCAGCCTTGCTATTTCCTGCACTGATCTTTATCGCCTGGGACATGTGGTTCACAAGCATGGGTGTCTGGAGCTTCAACCCTCGTTACCTGACCGGGTTAACTGTTGGAAATCTTCCCCTGGAAGAAGTGCTCTTCTTTCTGTGTATTCCTTACTCATGCCTCTTTGTTTATGTGGTCGTCAAGCGTTCGCAGACCATAGAGCCACTCCCTGACCATGGAAGGCGCATTACCTGGGTTCTCATCGCCGGCCTTACCGTAACGGGTTTGAAGTATCTTGATCAGTGGTATACGGTGGTGACATTCTTAGCCCTCGCCACATTCCTGCTGATCCATCTTTTTCTTATCCGATCAACTTATCTGGGTAGGTTCTATTTCAGCTACCTGTTTATCCTCATCCCATTCTTCATCGTCAATGGGATACTCACAGGTTCCCTCATCGATGAGCCGGTCGTTTTCTATAATGACTGGGAAAACCTGCGTATTAGAATTGGCACCATTCCATTCGAAGACATCTTCTATGGCATGCTACTGATCCTGATGAATGTGAGCATTTTCGAGTACCGCACAAGGCTCCATCAAGCCGGGTAATAACCAAAAAAAGAGCCAACACAACGTGTGCTGGCCCTGCTACGGCAATATCGTTCGAAGACTTAGGCTACCTGGGCAACCTGGGAGGGTTCAACCTTGGTTTTCTTAGGCTTGCTGCGTTTGAATTCTTTCTTCAAAAGGAGTGAAAACTCATTCGCCATCTTCTTGGCTGTGCGGCTAATGATCTTCTTTACCTTCTTGTTTGGCTCCGGTAATTCCAGTGAAATGATCGACTGCTTGACCGAATCCTTCAGGAGGTTCCGGAGGGCTTTCTTGGAAACTTTCTTCTTATCCATGGAGCGTCAGGTTTTAGCTTTTCAAAGCTACCAACGACGTCCTGAATCACCCCCCTTGACCTTCATCAAGAAGCTAACAATCTGTCAACATACCCAGGTTACTGGTTAACAAGACGTTAGCCAGGACATTGTGGACAAATATCCTATTCGTACCGAAGTGACTTTACGGGTTCGGTTGAGGCTGCCCTGATCGACTGGTATGAAACGGTTATCCAGGCAATCAGAATGGCTCCTACAGCACATCCAGCGAAGGTCAGTGGCGACAGGGCTATATGGTAAGAAAAAGTACTTAGCCACCAGTCAGCGACAAACCAGGCTCCTGCAATGGAAGGGACTAAGGCAATGATGACCAGCCGGGTAAACTCGCGTGAGAGTAGAAATGTGAGGCTAAACACGGAAGCCCCCATGGCTTTTCTAACACCAATTTCTTTGGTCCGCTGTTCCGTGGTGAATGCTGCCAGTGCAAACAGTCCCATGCAGGCAATGAAAATAGCCAGTGCAGAAAATACGGTGAAGATATCCCTCAGCCTCATCTCCGCACGAAACAAGGAGTCAAATTCCTGATCAAGGAAAGCATACTCAAAAGGTTCTCCTTCAGCCATGGACTTCCATTGCTTCTCAATGGCCTGCACAACGGGCCTTGGATCTCCGCTATAACGGACAGTCAATTCACGTCCTGTTTCAGAAAGTCGAACAACCACTGGCCTGACCTTATCCTTGAGTGTTTCAAAATTGAAGTCCTTGACGACACCAATGATCTTAATGTGCGTGGGTTTGGAATCACTATAATCCGTGAGCTCACGTCCGATTGGGTTTTCAAATCCATACTCCTTGACGGCTGCCTCGTTGATCACGCAGGCCAGACTGTCACCTTTGGTCTCACGAGAGAAGAACCTTCCCTCCTTCATCGTCATTTTAAGGGTATTGACATGATCCCAGTCAGCTGAGTATAGCCCAACGAGGTGTTCAACCTCAACCCCCTTCTCTCTCACGATGGTGGTGTTGCTCACACCTGGAAAGCTGTTCCAGGTATAGCTCGATGCAATAACACCTGGCAAGGCTTCGACTGCTGTCTTGAACGGCATTGCGCCCTGACCCAATCTCCGGGCACCGGTGACCGTCAGCACATTCTCCTTATCCAGGCCAAGATTTTTATCTTGCATAAAATTAAGTTGCTGAAAAACCACCACTGTTGCGATAATAAGGAAAGATGAAATAGCAAACTGAAAAACAACCAATGAGCTTCTGACACCCTTGCTTTTCATTCCTGCACGGACTTTTCCTTTCAATACTTCCACGGCCTTGAAAGAAGTCATGTAGAATGCAGGATAGCTGCCGGCCAGCAGTCCAACAATGATGATCAATGCAAAGGCAGCGGCAATAAAGATCGGTGAGCTCAAAACGGTCAATGTGAGTTGCTTGCCGGTCAACAGATTGAATGAAGGCAACATCATGTATCCCACAAGCACAGCCAATACGACGGCCACAACACTGTACACGAATGACTCTGAAAGGAACTGGCTGATCATCTGGCCCCGTTGTGAGCCGAGGGTTTTGCGTAGCCCAACTTCCTTGGCACGCCCTGCTGAACGTGCGGTAGACAGGTTCATGAAATTGATGCAGGCAATGAGTAAGATAAAAAGTCCGATGCCGGAAAATATGTAAACATTGGTCATGCTGTTTCCCGGTTCCATGTCATCCGATATGCCCTTGAGGTGGGTATCTGTCAAGGGATACAGGTAGTAACTGTAAATGCCTCCTTGCTTTTTGAATTCAGAAAATGATACACCAAGACCTTCTTCGATTTCTTTGCCCATGTACTTCTCGACAAGCTCATCGAGTTTCGTATTGATGCTTGCGATCGTTGTCGTGGGTGTTACGCGAACATACGTTTGCCAGGAGTTGCCACCCCATCCTTGAAAGTAATCCTTCTCTACCGTTGCATACGAGATCACGCCACGAAAATGAACGTGTGAATTGGAGGGCGCGTCCTGCAGGATACCAGTTACCTTGACAGCTTTCCGGTCATTCCCAATGACAAGGGTCTTTCCGATCGGGTCTTCAGTTCCAAAGTACTTGGTCGCCAACTCCTGATTGATGACGATGGAATTGGGTTCTCTCAAGACCTTCGCGGGATCTCCGCTTAGCAGTTTGAAAGAGAAGAATTGAAAGAGGTTCGAGTCTGCGATAAAGATCTTCTGCTCTGTAAATATCCGGTCCTCATACCGCATGGCATAGCCTGCTCCGTAGGATGCCGGCTTGAGACGTATCACATCCTCAACCCCGGGTATTTCATTCTTCATTGCAGGACCTACCGGAATGCTGGAATTGGAGGTAAGGATCTCCTGCCCGGCAACACGCCCATGTAGCCCGATACGATAGATATGTTCGTATCCCGCATGGAACTTGTCATAGCTCAGTTCATCCTGTACATAGACAAAAATCATCAGGCATGAAGCCATGCCGATCACCAATCCAACAATATTGATGATGGAAAAGAACTTGTGCTTCAGGATGTTCCTGATCGCGACGGTGAAGTAGTTTCTGAGCATATTCGGGTGGTTTTGAGAAATTCAATACAATCCTGCCTACCGGCAGATACAGAATTCCCCCACAGGTCTTAGGATTTGTCCCTTAGACGCCGGGCCTAGGACCGATGTTGCACCCGAATGAAAATAAATACGCCTATTCGTCCCGTAGTACGTTGGCAGGATTCAGCCGCGTAGTACTGTACACTTTATACCCAACAGACAGGGCCGAAACAACAAAGAGAATCGTTGCTGAGACCGCCAGGGTTTGTGGTGTTGCATCCAGGTAGTAACGCCAAATGCTGGACATGAGCATACTCGCCATGTAGGCACCAAGAAATCCTCCCAACACTGACGCCAGCACCAGGATGATGGCAAACTCAGTATTGATCACTCGTGCCAGGTTGCCCATCGTTGCACCCAATACTTTACGGACACCGATTTCCTTCATCTTCTTGATAATGTTGAGTGAAACCAGTGTGAACAGGCCCGTTGCCGACAGCATGAGCGCCACAGCTCCAAGAAATACGAACATGATCACAATGTTGTTATTCACGGTATTGGCTTCAACAATCTCGTCATCCATATACCGGCCATTATACATGCGGTTGGGGAAAATCTCCTTCCACTTCACTTCCATGAAGGCATTAACCGATCTTAGCTTATCTGCAGACGCCTTTACCAGGATATGATTCACTTTGTCGGCGGGGCCGTAACGAAACATAACCGGGCTGAACTTCTCCCAGAGTCCGCGGTTATAAATATTCTTGACCACTCCAACAATGAAGTAGTGAACGGTATCCATCCAAATGATTTCTTTTCCCAGAGGTTCTGACAAACCAAGTTCCTTGGCAAGTTCTTCGGTGACAATAACAGATTCCTTCCTGTCGGTACCCGAGTCCTTGACAAAGTTCCTTCCTGAAAGCAGTGTAAGTCCAACGGTGGGCACATAATCTTCGCCGATATCAAGGATATCCACTTCGATCTCTTTGTCCTCATGTTTAATCGGATCATTGAACGAAGATGCATAGAGGTGGTGCTGTGAACCCGCAATCGAAATAATATCTGTGTTTTCGGACAAGGCGTTTCGGAATGTTTCAAACTCTGAGCGGTTGTTTACATAGGTGAAAACCACACCCTCTTTGTTGAAGCCTAAATCAAATTCCTTCTGGAATCTGGCATTATCTGTGAAAGCAAAGCTGCATACGATGCCGATGAGAGAAATTGCAAACTGCATCATGAGGAGGAAGCGGGTAAAATAGTTTGTACCACCGAATTTGAGTTTACCCTTCAGGATACTCACCGGCTGGAACTTGCTGATGTAGAAGGCAGGGTAACTGCCTGCCAGCAAGCTGGTGAAGGCCAGTGCGCCAACCATAAAGTACAGGAAGTTCGGTCGGCCGAAATAATCTGGCTCAAGCTTCAGATCTGGCCACAATTCATTGAAGGCAGGGATAAGCAACCATTCGCCTATCGCTACGCCAACAATAAGGGCAAGCAAACAAGTGATCGTCGTTTCTCCAATGAACTGGAAAATCAAGTGCTTGCGTGTACTTCCCATCACCTTGCGTATACCGATCTCTTTCAATCGACGCGATGAAACAGCAACGGCGGTGTTGGTGAGGTTAAAAATGGAAATGAGCAGTACAAAGATTCCCATGACACCAATACCGACGACGGCGGCGATTGGGGATCCGCCTCGTGTCCAGGTCCCAGGCACCTCATCGTATTCATCAGCGACAGCCATTCCAACAAATGACTGAAGCTTGAACGCCTTCATGATGAAGTCCTCACGAATTTTATTATTGTTCTCCGTATAAGGCTGAAGCTGCGCTTCAATGGACGCAATACGTGAGGGGTCCTTCACCTGTACAAACAAAGTGGCCCGATAGTACCACGTATTCTCATGGTACTTGGGGTCATTTCCAAACTGGTTCTCGTATCGGGTAAATGCGGGATCCGGGAAACTGGAGTTGGAGGGTTGCTTACGAAAGACACCGGCCACGATAAACTCTTTGGTCTTGCCGCTATCCAGGACCTGAACCATCATTTTTCCAAGAGCGCTTTCCTTGCCGAAATGTTTTTGAGCCAATTCATCGTTGATCACGATTTGGCTCTTGTCCTTCAGTTCGCCATTCCCTTCCAGGAAATCAAAGGAAAATAGTTGAAACAGGGTGGGATCTACATTCGTGACATTGGTCTGGAACAACTCATCTTTTACCCGGAAGTTTCCGCCGCCCGGTGAATAGCGCACAAGCGCATCAATATCTGAAACATTCTCTCTAATGGCGTTACCCAGAGCAATGGGTGTATATCCATAAGTCGTCTGGCGGCCCTGGAATTCACGGATGGAGTTCACCCGATAGATTGTTGGAGCATTGACGTGATGAGAGTCAAAACTCAGGTTAAAATCCCAGTTAAAGTAGCCGATAATACAGCAGGCGATGGAAATCGCCATACCAACAATGTTGATGGAGAGATACAGCTTGTTCTTCAACATGCTGCGGAGGGTAATCAACAGGTAGTTCTTTATCATAGCGGTAGGTTAATGGATTATAGACTGCAATTAGGAGAAAATAGTTGCACCCAAATTGCCAACAACCGTGCCATGCGGTCATTTGGCTGATTTCATGCTATCCCATTCGTCCATTGTTCACCGATGAACATAACCTTGTCCGGTGACCGAACAGTCAATAAAGACAAAACCCACCCTGATTTAGTTATAAATCGAGGATGGGTTTATCTAACCTAAACCTAAAACTATGAAGAACGAATCAGGACAACATGTGCCTGAAATCTTTACCAGGCCGTTGCCGGCCAGGGCATTATTTTCTAGATATGGAAGTGCTCCTTAATGTTCTCGGTCACAACCTTACCGTCGAAGAGGTTCACGATACGGTGCGCGTAGTTGGCATCGTAAGGTGAGTGCGTAACCATCACGATGGTTGTGCCTTCTTCATTCAGTTGAGAGAGAAGTTTCATCACTTCCTCGCCATTGGCAGAGTCAAGGTTACCAGTCGGTTCATCGGCGAGGATCACCTTAGGCTTGGCAACAATGGCACGGGAGATAGCCACGCGCTGTTGCTGACCACCAGACAACTGCTGAGGGAAGTGGTTTCTGCGGTGCATGATGTTCATGCGCTCGAGTACTTCTTCCACCCTCTTCTTGCGTTCCTGTGAAGGGACTTTCATATACAACAACGGCAATTCTACGTTTTCGAATACCGTCAATTCGTCAATCAGGTTGAAGCTCTGGAACACAAATCCGATAGAGCCTTTGCGGAGCTGAGCACGCTGACGCTCGCTGTACTTGGCCACTTCATGCTCACCGAAATAATACTCGCCGTTTGAAGGGTTATCGAGCAATCCGAGGATATTGAGCAAGGTTGACTTTCCGCAACCGGAGGGGCCCATGATGGCCACGAATTCTCCGTCTTTAATCTCCATATTAATGGAGTTGAGAGCTGTAGTTTCCACTTCTTCTGTGGTGTACACTTTCTCAAGGTTTTTCAGTCGAATCATAGTTGTAAGCTTTAAGGGTTAGATGTCTTTTCTACAGAAATAGTTTTGTTAAATACTCCGGTTTTATTCAATTGTTACAGTCCATTAGACGCTTTATACCCCAAATAGTTGCACTACTTGAGTTTTAATACCTCGTTGGTTCCAAAGTTCTCATAGGATGAAGTGATGACCTTATCACCCGGCTTTAGGCCTTCAAGCACCTCAAAGTACTCAGAGCCCATCTTTCTGCCAAGGCGAACATCACGTTTAACCGCCTTGTCGTCGCCTTCCAGGATAAACACCCAGTTTCCGCCGGTATCCTTATAGAATCCGCCCATGGGCAACAGCAATTCTTCTGAAGGCTGGCCCAGTTCGATGCGCAAGCGAAGGGACTGCCCACGACGTATTCCTTGCGGGGTTTCACCAGCAAAGGTCATATCAACATCAAACCGGCCTGCTGTAATGTTGGGATATACGTAGGCAATGGTCAAAGTGTACGTCTTGCCCGCAAAATCTGTCGTGGCCTGGAGACCGGTGGAGATGCGGGGCAGGTACAATTCGTCGATGGGTACACGGACTTTGTATTCTCCAACAATATCGACCTGGCCAAGGCGCTGACCAGTATTGATTGCTTGTCCAATTTCCCAGTGGGTTTGCATGGACATCTGCCCGTCAATTGGTGCTTTGATATTCAGGTTCTCGAGGATCGTCCTTACGGCGATCAGGTTGAGTTTCATCCGTTCCTCTGAAGAATCAATGTCACGCAGTGATTGAACCCGGCCAAGCGAATCGCGCTTGTAGGCTTCGTATGTAAATTTCCTCCGATCCGCGTTATACTTGTAATCTGCCTCTGTTCTTTCAAATTCCTGCTTGGCAATGAGTTTCTTCTCGAAAAGAATTTTCTGCCTTTCGTACTGAGGGCGAAGGATCTGAAGCTGGTTATCAATCTGGGCGAGGGTCTGGCGCTGCTCAAGATCGTTACGCAAAATGAGAAGTCGGGTATCCCTTGAGCGGTTAATACTCTCTACAAGCTGGGCCTCTTGCTGGAGCACGGCAATCTCACGATTGAGGTTACCGATCTCCATGATCAACTGGCCTTTCTTTACGATGGTACCGCTCTCAAGAACAACCCGCTTGATATTTCCTCCTTCCAGGGCATCGAGGAACACTGTTCTGCTGGGCTGAACTTCGCCCGTTTGCGGAATGTATTCCTTGAACTGGCCCATCTTGATGTCAGAGATGGTGATCTTGTCTCGTTCGACAATCAGGGTAGATCGTCTGTCAGCAAAAATAAATTGATAACCTATAAAGGAGACCAGAAGGGCAATACCTCCGTAGGTTCCAATACGCTTTAAGGTCCAGGTCTTCTTAACGAGCTTCTTGTCCATCCTGCTATCTATTTCCTTTGGTTCTGGTTTGTTTTCGTGGCTGGGGTAATTCCCCCTTTGCCAACTTCCGTGCCAACGGGTAAAAGGCCTCCAAGGTTATCCTTTTTGCAAAATCTACGTTCAATGCTGAACGTCTATGTCCGATTGCGGACGAGGTTTCACTGAGTTTGGACACAGGATTCCGGAAAAAGTACCCTGGTGCTGTCATTCCTGAATCGGTACCAACTTTGCCTCAAGGCACGGCAGGACGGCAAATAATCCCTTATGACAGATCAAAAACGCGGCAAAATCCTCATCGTTGACGACAACGAAGACCTGCTGAAGGCGGCCAAAATGTACCTCAAGAGGCACTTCTCCCAGGTGGACATTGAAAAGAACCCGGAGGCAATACCGGCCCTCATGAACAACGAGGATTACGACGTCGTCCTCCTCGACATGAACTTCACCAAGGATGTTAGCAGCGGCAGCGAAGGATACTACTGGCT
>JAEUUD010000219.1 GCA_016787625.1 Cyclobacteriaceae bacterium | reverse complement strand
GAGCTGATCGAGAAGTACCTTCAGTTTATTGACAAGCTTGTTCCTATGATTGACAAGGGACTTGCAGCCGCGGTGTACACGCAAACGACTGACGTCGAGGTGGAGACCAACGGGCTAATGAGCTACGACAGGGAAGTGATGAAGATGCCCGTGAACAAACTTGCGGAAGCACACCTGAAGTTGACAAAGCCCAATCGTTAGCCTCGGAACCCAGAACTTATTTTCCTCGCAAGCTTCTGAGATATTCTTTTGCTTTCTCCAGATCTTCCGGTGTATCGATACACATACCTTCCTCTGCGTCGGTTTCAACGGTTCTGATTTTGTAACCGTTTTCGATCCATCTGAGTTGTTCCAAAGATTCAGCTTTCTCGAGGGGTGACACCGGAAGTTTGGTGATGGCTTGCAGGATATCCCGTCGGTAAGCATAGAGTCCGACATGGCGATAGAATGGTCCGTGATCAAGCCAAGCCTTCTGTTGCTGCTTGTGTACGAATGGAATGGGAGACCTGCTGAAGTACATGGCCTCTCTGTCCTTATTCAATACAACCTTCGCTTCGTTAGGCGAAAGAAGTTGTTCGAGGGTGATGATGCGCTGAATGAGTGTGGCCAATTCTGTTTTTGAATCAAGGGAAGCACACAACTGGTCAATTTGCATGGGGTCAATGAAGGGCTCATCTCCCTGGATATTCACAACAAAGTCAGCATCACTTCCGGCAACGTTCAAGGCTTCAAAGCAACGATCCGTGCCGCTGGGATGATGGTCAGACGTCATGACCGATTTTCCACCAAAACCTTTCACATGCTCATGAATCTGGGCATGGTCGGTAGCCACAACAATATCTGTCAGTCGTTTGGATTTTCTGCATTGCAAATAGACCCGCTCGACCATCGATTTACCGAGAAGGTCAGCAAGTGGCTTGCCTGGAAAACGAGACGACGCGTACCGCGCGGGAATAACACCTAAGATCTTCATGCCTTTTTTACCCGGAGTGTTGAACCTTCAACGGCAATCACTTCAATTGGATCACCTTTTTCTACATACTCACCTCTTGTAAACGCATCGTACAAGCTGCCATCGATCATCACTTTTCCGCTGGGGCGAAGGATAGTGAATGCAGTTCCTTTCTTTCCTTCCATAGGTTCAGCGTTGAAGTTGGCTGTGTAGCCTTCCTTAGTATTCTGTGTATCGTGAAGGGCGATTTTTCTGAATGCACCGGTGTTCATCAGTTTGGCACCACCGAAGAAAAGAAGTAAGGCGCCGCCTGACATTCCGCCCACCGTGGCAAACAGTGCTACAACAATGTCGCCGAGCGGCACGAAATCAAAGTTGAAGAAATCGTTGTTGAGCATGATCAGCACCAGCGACATGATGGTGAGCCCGATACCAAGTACTCCAGCCACTCCGAACCCAGGGATAACAAACAGTTCCAGAACGATCAATGTAATACCGGCAAACAGCGCAAGGATTTCCCAGTACTCAGCAAGCCCATTGAGGTAATAGGGAACCAGATACAAGACAAGAGCAATGAGCGCGGCAAACAATGGAAATCCGACACCCGGAGTTTGCAATTCAAAGTAGATACCACCGATGATGACGAGGATCAGGAGGCCGCTGATGAATGGATTCAGAAAGAAGGCGATGATGCGCTCTGCGGGACCAAGCTTGAACCGCTCCAATTCATAGGGAGCAACATGGTTGCGCTCAAGAATCTCCTCGATCGATTCAACCTTGGCTTCACAATAGCCATTGGCGATAGCCTCTGTGGTGGTGAAGGTGATCACCTTACCTGCTTGCTTTACACTGTCAATGACAACCTTTTCGTCGACCATGCCCTCAGCAATGCGAGGATCCCTGCCGTTCTCTTCTGCAGTAGCACGCATGATGGACCTCATGTACGACTGATATTTGTCAGGCGCTGCTTCACCGCCGGCGCCTTCTACAACGGTAGCGGCACCGATGCTGGCGCCAGGCGACATGTAGATGCTGTCACAGGCGATGGAAATGAGTGCGCCCGCAGAAGCAGCATTGGAATGGACAAACACCCAAATGGGCTTCTTATAGCCCATGATGAGGTCAACAATTTCCTTCGCATCAGTAAGAATTCCACCGTAGGTATCCATATCGATGATCACGTAATCCGCCTGGGTGGCATCCGCATGCTCGAGGGCAAGGGTAACGTAACGGAGCATCCGGGGGTCAATTTCTGCCTTGATCTCCATGACCATTACTTTTGATTTCTTTTGGGCGTGCACCATTCCCGTCAGGGAAACACAGAGAAAAAGAGCCAACCCGATTGCCTTCATGTGGATGATTTTCGACAAAAATACTAGAAGTTCTAAGTAATTCGGCGAATGGGTGTTGTGGGAAGCGCAATGAAATGGGTAATTTTCCATGTAATTCTGCTGTATGTTTCAATTGATGCTTGTTGCCCTGCTTGGCTTGTCACCCGGAGATTCCCTTCGAATGGAAATGATCAATGGAAAGCCACATGTGGTGCATCAGGTAGGCGAAAAGGAAACACTCTACAGCCTGTCGAAGCGCTATGGCACCACAGTAGCTGATATCCTGGTTCAAAATCCTACGGCTGATGCAGGCCTGGAAGTTGGTCAGATTCTAAAGATACCCTATGGCGGCAAGGTAAAGACAGGTGCAGCTGTGAAGACATCCGATGGCATAGTCCACCGGGTTGCGGCGAAGGAAACACTGTTCAGCATCGCCAGACACTACAATGTCTCGGTGGACGATATCAGGACATGGAACAACTTGAAAGATGGCAGCATCGCCATCGGCCAGGATATTCTCATCCGGCAGAAAACAGAGACCTCTCCCGTGGTGACGGAATCGAAACCAGCTCCAACCGGCGCAAAGACTCATACAGTGGCGTCGAAAGAAACCCTTTACTCCATCGCCAGAACGTATGGCATGACGGTGACCCAGTTGAAGGAATGGAATAACATGGCTGACAATGAATTGAAAATCGGCCAGGTACTCACCGTGGCGGCACCATCGGTGGCCGCAGCGCCTGTGGGAGCAACTCCGGCCGGGACCACGCCGACGTCAACGACAACCACACCTGTATCAACGCCTGCTGTCATTCCTGCAACAACACCAACGGCAAGCACCACCACCAGCTCCGTAACAGTTTCTGAGAGCCTGAATGGATCCAGCGAAGCGAAGGAAACCGGCATGGCAGCATTGCTGGAAGGCACAGAAAGTAACAGGAAGTACCTGGCGCAACACAGGACGATCAAGCCTGGGACCATCCTCAAGATTCGAAACCTTGCTACCAATCAGGAAGTGTTTGTTCGAGTGACGGGAGCACCAACAACTGCTGACGACGGAACGATTATTTTTATTTCGCGCTCAGCATTTGACCGCCTTGGTGCATCAGAAAATAAGTTCCGCGCCGAGATTACCTTCTACAAATAGGTGATGACCCAGCCTGGCTTGATGCTGCTGGCTGTCCTCATGACGCTCACTGGCGTAGCGAGAGCTCAAAACCTGGTTATCAATTCAAGTTTCGAGGAACGTATTCGTTGCCCAAATAACTTCAGCGCCAGCAGTCGGGATTTCAACCTGCCTGGATGGAAGTCTGCCAACACAGGAACACCTGACTACTACAACCAATGCAGCTGGGGCGAATGTGACGTTCCCTTCAACTGGGCTGGAGAGTCCAATGCTCATTCCGGAGTGGCCTATGCGGGAATCTATGTCTGGAACCGACCCAATAGCAAGCCAAGAAGCTACCGCGAGTACATCCAGGG
>JAEUUD010000218.1 GCA_016787625.1 Cyclobacteriaceae bacterium | reverse complement strand
CAAGCGGGTGACCCTGCGCCTGCTGGCCGATGCTGGCCTGCACGTGCCGGAGCAGGTGCTGGCCGGCACGGCCGAGGACAACCCGTTCCCCGCGACCGCTGGTTTTATACCGGCATGGACACGTACATTCATTGTATTGAATCCCGCGATGGTATTCTCAATAACGCATACAGCACAGCCTTTGGCGAACAGTCTTTGTCGTTGTGCCGGGAGATCTATCTCGGGAAGGATGCGGGACAGTCTCCGGAGAATGATGACAAACTGATGGTGGCTTCGCTTATGGGAGGCTTGAGCCTTACGTATTCCGAAGTGGGCATTGTGCACGCCATGTCGTATGGACTGTCGAAGATTCTTGGTGAGAAGCACTGCTATGCAAACTGTCTCGCGTTTCAACACCTGGCCGACTATTATCCGGAAGGTGTGAAAGAGTTCAATGAGATGATGAGAAAGCACAAGATCGTGTTGCCCAAAGGCCTTGCGAAAGACTGGAGTGAAGAGACGATCACGGCGATGGCCAACGTGTCGATGAAGCTGGAGCACATGTGGAACCATGCGATTGGCACTGACTGGAAGAAGAAAATAACGCTGGATACGATTAAAGACCTGTTCAGACGTTTGTAAAAAAAAGACTATGAAGAAGAAGATTGTCAATGTGGGCAACATCGCATGCGGAGCGGAGCAGCTCTTTGTGATATCAGGCCCCTGCGTGATTGAGGAAGAGTCGATCATGATGAAAACAGCTGAGAAGCTGAAAGAAGTTTCTGCGCGACTGAATGTACCCATCATCTACAAGTCGTCCTTCCAGAAGGACAACCGCAGTTCAGCAAAGTACTATGACGGACCTGGCCTGGCGAAAGGTGTGAAACTGCTTGCCAAGATCAAGGAGCAGTTCGGATTTCCATTGTTAACAGACATTCATTATCCCGATCAGGCAGCTGCTGCCGGAGAGGTGGTTGACGTGCTGCAGATACCGGCCTACTTGTGCATGCAAACCACTTTGGTGGTCGCTGCAGCCAAGACAGGACGCGTAGTGAATATCAAGCACGGACAATTCCTTGCGCCGGACAACATGAAGCACCCGGTAAAGAAGGTGGAAGAAGCAGGCAACAACAACATTATCCTCACGGAGCGTGGCTTTACTTTCGGATACAACGACCTCGTCGTCGATCCGCGGAGCTTCTATCACATGAACAACATTGGCTACCCGGTTGTGTTTGACATCACCCATAGCATCAGAAAATACGGAATCCCCAGCGCGGATGCGAAGGGTGGAGCACGTGAGTTCCTCCCGGTATTGTCACGCGCTGGTGTAGCGGCTGGTGTTGATGGTGTATTTGTAGAAACACACCCTGAGCCGGCGAAAGCCCTGTGCGACGCGGCCAGCCAGCTGTGTGTTTACGACCTTGAAGAGTTTTTGAAACCAATTCTCGACCTTCATGCGGTGGAAGTAAAATACCGCGACAAAGAACTTGTTTTAGCATAACCCAACATATCCATGGAATTATACCTCGATTCAGCAGACCTGAAAGAAATTGAAGATGCCTTCAAACTGGGCTTCCTCGACGGCCTTACCACAACACCTACCTTCATGCACCGCGGTGGCGTCACCGACGTGGATGCGTTGATTGTTAAGCTCAGCAAGATGGTGCCTGTGCTTCAAATCGAAGCGCTGGGCAACACCGCTGAAGAGGTGGTGAAAGAAGCACATCGTCAGCTGAAGCTGGGCCTGGATCCGAAGAGAACGGTTTTCAAAATACCTGTTTCCCTCGAAGGAGTGCGCGCTTGTAAGTTGCTCCGCGATGAGAACCTGCTTGTCAATGTGCACCTGGTGTACACGCTGCAGCAAGCCTACATGGCCATGAAGGCCGGTGCGACGTATGTGTGCCCGCTTGTTGGTCGCCTGCAGGATCAAGGACATGATGCCCTTGAGCTGGTTGGTCAGTGCGTTTTTGCAGCTGATCACTATGGCTACAATTCCAAGATCATGTTCTCTTCCGTACGCAATGCAGAGCACATTCGCAATGCGATCAATATTGGTGTGCATACCATCACCGTACCATGGAAGATTATCAAGGCGCTGCCTGACAACAACCTCACGACATTGGGAACCAATCAGTTCATTGAAGACACCCGCCTTGTCACCATGAAGGTGAAGGATGTGATCAGTGATATCAACCCGGTTGTGAATGTCAACACGAGTCTGACAGAAGCGCTGGTTAAAATGACGGAGTATGGCTTCGGCGCGATTACAGTAACTGATGCTTCAGGTAATGTTGTTGGTATCTTCACCGATGGCGATATCCGCCGTGCGCTGCAGAAAGACGGCCCCGATACGATGAAGAAGAAAATGTCCGACTTCAAATACGGCCAGCCGATCGCTGTTCAGCAAACCGATGCCCTCAGGGTTGCCAATGATATCTTCAAGCAAAAGCATGTGGATACCATCCTCGTCCTCGACGGCACAAAGCCGGTAGGCATGGTAGACATCCAGGACCTCGCGCAATAAACTTGCAGTGAGCGAAGGCGAACGATGAGCGACGTAGTTAAACTATTTGAATCAAGGGGAGGGGAGTTTATAACCCCTCCTTCTGTTTTTGATGCCAGGCTCAGGAAGATCAAAGCCGTATTGTTTGATTGGGATGGTGTATTTAATGAAGGCTTCAAGCAGGGGTCGGAGGGAAGCAATTTTTCTGAAGTGGATGCCATGGGCACCAACATCCTGAGGTATTCCTTGTGGAGACTTCATGGCAAGCTCCCGGCTGTCGCCATTATCACCGGTGAGGAGAATCCTCCGGCGCAGGCCTTGGCGAAGAGGGAGCACTTTCATCAGACATACTTCAGGGCAAAGAACAAGGCGGAAGTATTTGCCGGGTTCTGCAAAACACATTCGTTAAAGCCCGACGAAGTCCTGTTCTTCTTTGATGATGTCCTCGACCTGGAAGTTGCCCGCCAATGTGGTGCGCGCATCATGATCGGCAGAAAAGCTACGCCGATGCTGGCGGCGTTCGCCAAAGCGAATGGCATGGTCGATTATATCACAGCGTGCACAGGTGGAGAGCATGGGCTGAGGGAAGGATGCGAGCTCGTCATTGGAATGATTGGGCAGTTTGATACCGTTGTCAAGGAGCGCATGGTTTTTTCAGATGACTATCAGCGCTATCTCGCTGCAAGGCAAAAGATTGAGAATCAATCGGTAGACGCAGCACCCCCTCATTAAGCCTCATTCCAATGGTGTAATTGCTTCGGAGTTACGCCTAATCTGAACTACTTTTAGCAGGACCCAAACCTGCCTCATGCGTAGATACCTAATGGCCTGTGCCATCCTCATTTCAGGATGCAGCACCGACAATCGTCCATCGGCTGAAGAAGCCGCAGCATCAGCAAAACTGGCTGAATTCGTAACCAACTTGTCGCCATCCCGAGGCCGGGGCCAGGGACAAGCTACGAGCGATATGAGCGCTGAAACTTTCGAGCGTAATCACCTCCAAACGGAATCGCAACTGCTGAATCTTCGTGATATCGACACCACCCTTCTGAAAGGTGATGACCTCATCGACTGGAAGTTTGCGCAAAGCATCCTCGTGGGACGTCAGATTGAGCAATCAACAACCAAGCCATGGCAGAAAGACCCTCGCATGTACATGACCTTTACCGGTGTTTCCGGAATTCTCCATGCTCCGGGTGACAATCAGAAAAAGATCAATGATGCCAAGGCACGCCTGAAACTCACACCGATCCAGTTGTCCAATGGCAAGCGACAATTGAAATACTTTGTTCCCCG
>JAEUUD010000217.1 GCA_016787625.1 Cyclobacteriaceae bacterium | reverse complement strand
TTTTACCGGCTTCCCACAGAAGCAGAATGGGAGTATGCATGTAAAGCCGGTGAGCAAAAGACAGACACGCCGCTACCAGACGTGGCGTGGTTCGCAGAAAACAGCGCTTCTAAATACCAACTTGTAGCAACAAAGAAGGCAAATGCCTGGGGCCTATATGATATGTTGGGCAACCTATCGGAATGGACCATTGATCAATATGATCCTGTGTACTACCAGACCCTCGCCGCCAAGGATCCTGTCACAACGCCGGGAGCCCGGTACCCACGCTCCGTTCGAGGTGGTTCATACATGGACCAGGCCAATCAACTTCGGTGCAGCAACCGGATCGCCTCAGACCCCAAGTGGAATCAGCGTGATCCTCAGATTCCGAAAAGCCGCTGGTGGATGACGGACGGGATGTTCATGGGTTTCCGGATTGTCAGGCCTGCCAAACAGCCCTCTGCCGATGAGATAAAACTGTTCTACAGCCGGTACACCAAATAGCCCTCACAAAGCAGCCGGAATTTCTGCAAAAGAAGTTTACCTTAGTCTGGTCAATACAAATCATCAATCCCATGAAAAATCAACAGACAGGCCGTCGTCAGTTTATTCGCCAAACGACCTTAGCGGCAGGATCACTCCTCACACTTCCCATGGTATCAGAAGGGGCTTTCTATCATTCCTCTGCCGATGATACCATCAAGGTGGCGCTGGTGGGTTGCGGCGGCCGCGGCACAGGTGCTGCCCTACAGGCTCTCCTGACAAAGCAAAATGTAAAGTTGGTGGCTATGGCCGACGCTTTCCGCGACAGGATTGATGAGTGCTACACGAGCCTCATGGCCGATGACCTCATGGACATCGCTGGTGTCGCCGGCACTGTCAAGCATCGCGTCGCCGTCAAGGAAGAAAACAAGTTCGTGGGCTTCGATGCTTACCAGAAAGCCATTCCACTTGCCGACGTTGTCATCCTTACCACGCCTCCCGGGTTCCGTCCCTTGCATTTTGAAGAAGTGGTGAAGCAGGGCAAGCACGCTTTTGTCGAAAAACCGATGGCCACGGACCCAGCCGGCATCAAGCGTGTGCTCGACGCGGCGCAAATTGCCAAACAAAAGAAACTCAACGTGGTCGTCGGTCTCCAGCGCCATTACCAGACGTCCTACCGCGAGCTCTATTCACGCTACAAGGACGGCATGATCGGCGATATTGTCTCCGCGCAGGCTTGGTGGCACAACGACGGCGTGTGGATGAAGCAGCGCCTTCCCGGCATGACAGAGATGGAGTACCAGATGCGCAACTGGTATTACTTCAATTGGGTGTGCGGGGATCACATCGTGGAGCAGCACATTCACAACCTTGATGTCATCAACTGGTTCAAGGGTGGCTACCCTGTGAAGGCTCAGGGCATGGGCGGACGAGAAGTGCGGAAAGGCAAGGAGTATGGAGAGATATTTGATCATCATTATGTGGAGTTCCAGTATGCGGACGGTACCATCATGAACAGTCAGTGCCGACATATCAAGGGAACACTGAGCAAGGTCGACGAACTCATTGTGGGTACGAAGGGGTCCATTGCTTGCGACGCTGGTACCATCACAGGCAGAAAGGGAAATGTGCTGTATCAATTCGACCCGCTGAAGAGGAACGAACCTTATCAGGCCGAACACGATGAGTTGTTTGCGGCTGTTGCCAAGGGTGAATACAAATTTGCCGATGCCGAGAATGGTGCCAACAGTACAATGACGGCGATTCTTGGTCGGATGGCCACGTACTCCGGCCAGGTGGTTGAGTTTGACAAGGCTTTGAATTCAGGCATTAATCTTCAGCCTACGCGGTACGCCTGGGATGCCGACATGCCATCAAAGCCCGATGCCAATGGATGCTATGCTTGTGCAGTTCCGGGGGTGACGAAATTCTTTTCGTAACGGCAGAACACCAACAGCAAAGAGGACTGCTATAACCTCGCATTTCGATCCATTCGGATCACCACCGCTGATCGTTAGGGCTGTCAGGTATGAGAATTGATTTGGTACAGAGATGAGCAAGGGTATAAAACTTTTCACTGGACTGATCTTACTTGTTCTTGCAGTCATTTTTTACATCGATGCTTTCCGAGATGACCGGGCACTGCAGACAAAAGTCAAAGACGGCTTTGCGAAGAAATACCCAACTTATGAGCTTCTTTCCAGTGCGATTGGGGATGGGGATTTTGATGTTGTCTTGACCGTCCATATAGAATACAAAACGGGAACCAGTGATAGTATTCACAAAGAAGTCTGGACTTATTGGCATGCAGACGAGGGTTGGAGAAATCAAGAAGAACAAAATAGGCTAATACAAGACGGATCCAATTGAAGTGAGGAGTTCGAAGCAATGACAAGTCTGACACCACAGGATCCTTCTGGCACTAGGCACTAGAAACTAGGCGCTAGGGACTTTCTTGACAACTACGCGCGTAGGTCCGGCGAGCAAGGCGTGGAGGAGCGCCGGCAGGTGGGCGGAAGCATCTTGCTCGCCTTGATTTTTCTTTTGGTTACTTTTCTTTTGATCAAGCAAAAGAAAAGTAACGCACCTGAATGGCATCACATTGAAAATCCACGATTAGATACCGGGAAAATAACATACCACTTCTCCACCTAATCACTATTTGTTGCCCGCAGCAACTTACTAAATTGCATCGGTTGTTGGTGACCTGCTTGCAACAGGCTCTTGTTAGCATCCATGTCATCAGCTTCTGATTAAAGATTCTGCAAGCAGAACAGCAACAACGGACTTGAGTAAGTTATATTCGAATTCCAGGAGCGCTAAAAAAGACATCCCATGAGCAAACGCAACAAACAAGTCGACGCCTACATCGCCAAGTCGGCCGACTTCGCCAAACCGATTCTTCAACACCTACGGGAGCTCGTGCACGAAGGGTGCCCAGACGTGGAAGAAAGCATCAAGTGGAGCTTCCCCAACTTTGATTACAAGGGCATCCTCTGCAGCATGGCCGCATTCAAACAGCACTGCTCCTTCGGATTTTGGAAAGCGACAATGATGGAAGAGTATGCCAGGAAACTCTCTCCCTTCGGTCAGTCAGGCATGGGGAATTTTGGACGCCTCACCAGCCTCAAAGACCTCCCTCCTGATAAACTGATCATCCAATACATTGAAGAAGCCTGCAAACTCAACGACCTGGGGATAAAAGTGAAAAAGCCAAAGGCCGCAGAGAAAAAACCCCTGGTGGTGCCGGGCTATTTCAAGAAGGCGGTAGCAGCCAGTAAGAAAGCGCAGGCAACATTTAACAGTTTCTCTTACTCCAACAAGAAAGATTATGTGGAGTGGGTGACCGAAGCAAAAACGGAACCCACCCGGAAGAAGCGACTGGAAACGACGGTCAAGTGGCTGGCGGAAGGAAAAATCCGCAACTGGAAGTATATGAAGTAGGCAAGCCGCCCGACACTTTTTTGCGTCACCGTTTTTGAATTTCTTTCCATCTTTGCCGCTGGAAAATCAGCCCCCGTTTTGAAACTGCTCAAGTCCGTTGCCAGTAAACTCTACATCGCCTGGGTGCTGTTCGTCTTTACCTTCTTCATGATCCTGTATCTGCCTGGTATACTGTTGCCCTTCTTTATCAACGAACGATATGGCAACGTCAGCTTTCAGTTTCTGAAACTCTGGGCATGGACATTCAGTCAACTCAACCGCATCCCTTACCGCATTTCCGGAAAGGAAAACATCGATCCAGCGAAATCCTATATTTATCTCAGTAACCACACTTCCTATCTCGATATTCCCGGTGTCTGTCTCACCGTAAAAAGACAAATCCGCATCCTCGCCAAAAAGGAATTGCTCAAGATCCCTATCCTCGGATGGATCATCG